>JAEZID010000418.1 GCA_023416195.1 Pseudomonadota bacterium
GGCCGGCCTCGGCCCGCTCGGCCTGCCGCTGCCGGAGATGCTGGTCCTGCTGGCCCTGTTCGCGCGCCTGATGCCGGCGGCACTGCGGGTGCAGGAGACGTGGCGCATCATCCTGCAAACGCTGCCGGTGCACGGCCATCTTCTGGCGTCGCTGGAGGACTGGCGACGGCAGGCGGAACCGGCCCCGGTCGAGGCGCCCCCCACGCTGACCCGCTCCATCGCCCTTTCCGGCGTGGGCTACCGGCACGCCGCGCGGGCGGACGGCCCGCCCGCGCTGGCCGGCATTGTCGCCGAGATCCCGGCCCGGCACACCACCGCCCTGGTCGGCCCGTCCGGCGCCGGCAAATCGACGCTGGCGGACATCGTCATGGGGCTGGTGGCGCCGGACGAGGGGGCGGTGCTGGTGGACGGGGTGCCGCTGGACGGCCCGGCGCGGGTGGCGTGGCGCCGCCGCATCGGCTATGTCCCGCAGGACCCCTTCCTGTTCCACCGGACGATTCGTGAGAATCTGGCCCTCGCCCACCCCGGCGCCGGTGACGAGGAGTTGTGGCGCGCGCTGGAGGAAGCCGCCGTGGCCGACACCGTGCGGACGCTGCCGCTGGGGCTGGACACCGTCGTCGGCGACCGTGGCGCCAGCCTGTCCGGCGGGGAGCGGCAGCGCATCGCCCTGGCCCGCGCCCTGCTGCGCCGGCCGGACCTGCTGGTGCTGGACGAGGCGACCGCCTCGCTCGACGCGGAGACCGAGGGGCAGGTCGCCGACACGCTGCGCCGCCTGCATGGGCGCCTGACCGTGCTGGTGGTGGCTCACCGCCCGAGCACCGTGCGCGCGGCCGATCATGTCCTGGTGCTGGAAGGTGGGCGACTGCTGGCCGGCGGTTCCTGGACGGACGTGCGCGCGATGGCCGGGGACCGGCTGGCCGCCCTGGACATGAGCGGGTGAAAGGGCATAAACCGTCGGTCGAAATTGTCACAACCTTCACAGCGCAAACCGGGATGTCCTCTCCCCATCCGAAACGGTCGCCGGAAACCGGCGTGATGGATTACCTGATGTGCGGCTGGAGGGTGCGCTCGGAGCTTCCCCTGCCGGAGCTTCTGCCGTGGCGAGGCGACGACCGGGCGCCCGATCTGGACATTCGCCTCGGCGCCGTGCCCGACCCGGAACGGCCCGTCGAGGTCACCCCCTTCCTTCGAATCGGCGACGACGGCCTGTGCCGGCTGGCCATCGACGCGGTGGCCCGCTATCTGGTGCGCGACGGCCGTTCGGTGACGGTGGAACTGCACACCGATCCGCAATCGCTGGAAATCCGGGTGTTCCTGCTGGGCTCCGTGCTCGGGTTCATCTGCCACCAGCGCGGCCTTTTCCCGCTGCACGCCTCCTGCGTCGCCCTCGGCGGCGGCGCGGTGGCGATGGCCGGGGCGTCCGGCGCCGGCAAGTCCACCCTGGCCGCAACGCTGGCGCGGCGGGGCCACGCGCTGCTGGCCGACGACGTGTGCGTCATCGACCCGGCCGCCGCGGGCGGGCCGGCGGTGCTGCCCACCTTCCCGCGCGTCAAGCTGTGGGGCGATTCCCTGGACGCGCTGGCGATCCCGCCGGACGCGCTGGACCGCAACCGCGCCGGCCAGGACAAATACCATTACCGCTTCGCCGAGCCGGGCGCCTTCACCGCCGAGGCCGTCCCGCTCAGCGCCGTCTACCTGCTGGAGGAGGCCCGCCCACCCCACGCCGAGGGCGTCGAGCCGCTGAACGGCTTTGCCGCGGTGACGGCGCTTGGCACGCAGGTCTACCGGCGCAACGCCGCCCTGCGGCTCGGGCGGGAACCGGCCCTGTTCCGCGCCGCCGCCGCCGTCGCCGCGGCGGCACCGTTGCGCCGGCTGATCCGCCGCAAGGATTTCGGCGACCTGGAGCGCGGCGCCCGCATGCTGGAGGAGGATGCCGCCCAGCGATGACCGGCCTGATCCTGCTCGCTTCCTACCCGAAGTCGGGAAACACCTGGCTGCGCGCCGTGCTGGAGAGCCTGCGGCGAGGCGGGGCGCCGGTGGCGATCGACCAGCTGGGCCGGACGATCCGCAACATCGCCTGGCAGCGGTTGTTCGACGCGGAAATGGGCGTCGATGCCGCCGACCTGACCGAGGCGGAAATCGCCGCCGCCCGGCCGCACCTGCACCGCCGTCTCGCCCGGGAATGCGCGGATTGGCCGGTCTTCAAGGTGCACGACGCCTGGCTGCCGTTCCTGCCGGACGGAGAGCCGCCCTACCCGGCGGAGATCGTGGCGGCGGTGGTCCATGTGGTGCGCGACCCGCGCGACGTGGCGGTGTCGCTGGCGAATCACATCGGCCGGCCGGTGGACGACGCCATCGCCCGGATGGCCGATGCCGGGCGCGTCGCGCGCGGCCGCCGGCAGTTGCCGCAGTTCCTGTCGAGTTGGAGCGCGCATGTGGAAAGCTGGCTGGATTCGCCGGACCTGCGGCTGCTTACCCTGCGCTACGAGGACATGGTGTCGGACCCCGAGGCCGCCTTCGGCGCCGTGGCGCGCTTCATCGGCTTGGAAGCGGAACCGGAGGCGCTGGCCGCCGCCATTGCCCACTGCCGGTTCGAGCGTCTGCGCGCCCAGGAGGACGCCGGGGGATTCGTCGAGCGTCCGGAAGCCTGCGGGCGTTTCTTCCGCCGTGGCGAGGCCGGCGGCTGGCGCGACAGCCTGACCGCCGCCCAGGCCGAACGCATCGCGCGCGACCATGGGCGGGTGATGCGGCGGCTGGGGTATCGGACGTGACCCTCCCTCCCGATCTGGCCGGCATCGCGCCCTTTCCGGTACGGGCCGGACGGGCGGCGGAGGCGGCGCTGTGGCTGCTGCTGGCGTGGTTGGCCCTGCGGCTGCTGCCGTTCCGTCACGTGGCCCGACTCTTACATCCGACGGTGCGGCGGCGTGCGGCCGGGGAGGATGGCGACACCCAGATCGCCCAACCCGCCCAGATCGCCCAGGTCGCCCAGGTCGCTCGCGCGGTGCGGGCGGCGGCGCGGCGGGTGCCCTGGCCGGCGGTGTGCTTTCCGCAGGGCATCGCGGCGCAGCGCATGCTGTGCCGGCGCGGCATCGCCGCCGACCTGCATTACGGCGTCGCCAAAGCCGAGAACGGCGGGCTGGAGGCGCATGTCTGGGTGACGGCCGGCGGCGTGACGGTGGTCGGCGGCGAAACGGCGGAGCGCTTCACCCCCGTCACCACCTTCACCCCCTTGGCGGCCCCTCCCTTGGTGGCGGCATCAACCTTGCTCAAGCGGGAAGAGACACCTTCTGATAAATTCAGATGATCGTGAGGACAGGGTCCTACTATGGTGGAGGAGGCTAAAATGCACGTTCCGAATTGGATCGGCGACCAGCATAGATCAGGCGCCCTGTCATCAAAGGTGTTGACAGGGCCAGATGGCAAGACAGCCGCTTGGATCGTTGATGATTTTCTTCAAAATGAAGTATTATCGAAACTTTCCTCATTGTTCACCGAGGATGGCGTCTGGGAAGACAGCTACGGGATAACCAGAAGAAAAGAAAGCGCCGTTTGCACTCGTGACGAATGGATTTCCGCGAAACCGAACGATCAATTCTACCATTTCAAGAATCTTTGCGGCCCGGTACCCAACCGTCCCTTGGCCCCCGGGTATCTTCACTGGATCAAATTCAAGTCGCTTGTTCAATCGGAATGGCTCCTTGGCGCACTGCGCCGATTGACGGGAATCGATGATGAGCTGGACGCCATGGTGACGGGAATGATCCTGGAGCGGGGACATTTCCTGAAGTTCCATTCGGACGCCAAACCCCTGCGACGGCTGTGCGGCGTCTTCTATGTGAGCGACAATTGGCGGCAAGGGTATGGTGGTGAGTTTGAAATGCGCGCCGAGGAAGAAACGGTCGCGCTGATCCCACCTCTGCGCAATCGCCTGCTCCTGTTCGTCACGGACAACAGCCAATTGCATCGGATCGTCCCGCTCACGCCGGAGGCGGGGGACTGGCGACGATGCAGTGTGACGGTTTGGTGGAGCGCCAGGGAAAGCTGATGTCTTTGCACGGCCGGCGAACAGTGGCGGCCATCGCATGTGCCGCCATCGCATGGCGGCGGCTCAACCGTTCCCGCCCTCGATTCGGCGGATGAAGCGCCCGGCCGACAGGCCA
>JAEZID010000445.1 GCA_023416195.1 Pseudomonadota bacterium
GCGTTCCAGCGCGTCGACGGCGGCGTCCAGCGCGGCGTCGGCCGGCTGCGGTTCGGTCGGCAGCGGCACGCGGTCCTCCGCGATGAACAACTGCACGTCGTGCAGCAGGGACTTGAGGCGCGCCGACCCCTCGATGACGTGGTTCAGGCAGTCGCGCCCCTCCTCGTCCAGCCCGTCGCCGAGGTGCCGTTTCAAAAGCTGCGCGTAGCTCGCCATGATCCGCACCGGTTCCTGAAGGTCGTGCGCGGCGACGTAGGCGAACTGTTCCAGTTCCCCCTTGGCGCTGGACAGCTCGGCCGCCTTGCGGTCGAGGTCGCGGGTGCGCTCCTCCACCAGCCGGGCGAGCGCGGCGCGGCGTTCGGCCACCAGCACGATGACCGCCTCGATCAGCAGGCCGACGCCGAGGAACACCGCCGCCAGCAGCAGGCGATCCACATGATCGCGCCCCATCGCCTCCCACCCCTGCGTCGGGGCCACGGCCAGCTCCCATTCGCCGTCGGGGACATGAATGCGTTCCAGGACCGGCTCCACGACGAAGGCGGCCGGATCGCCGGCGATGATGCTCCCGTCCGCCCGGCGGAGGCCGTAGAAGTAGCGGGGCGTCAGCGCCTCCAGGTTGGCTTCGTCCAGCATGGGTTGCAGGTCGAACACCGCCCCCACCGCCCCCCAGGGCGCCCCATCCAGGAACACGGCGCGGCGGGCGATCAGTCCCATGCCGCCCTGGATCAGCGGCAGCGGCCCGTGGGTCGTCACGTCGCCGGACTCGATGGCGCGGCGCACCGTGTCGGCGAAGCCGGGCCGCGGATCCCGCAGCAGGTCGTTGCCCAGAACCCTTTCGTTGCCCGCGACCGGGTTCACGGCCCCGACCACGAAGCCGGGCGCCAGCGAGATGTTGCGCACCCCGGACACGCTGGCCCGCAGCGCGTCGGCGAAGGGCGTGAACTCCTGCTCCAGCTCGCCCTTGGCGGCCTCGACCGAAGTGAAGGCGGCGATGCCGCGCACCAGGGACAGGCGCTTGTTCAACGCGTGCCCCAGGCTGCTGCCGTAGGGGGCCGCCGCCGCCGCCGCCGCCGCGCGCGCCTCGGCCACCGCCGACCGCGCGCGCACGCCCTCGGTCCACAGATAGGCACCGGCCACGAGAATCCCGACGCCCGCCATCAGCAGCGCCAGCGGGCCGCGGGCGCGCCACCAGCGGCGCAGGCCGCCCATGCGCCGCTTCACCGCCAGAGCCTTCACGGGTGCGTTCATGCGGCCTGCGCCTCCCGGCGCGGGAAGGTGACGTGGAAGGTGCTGCCCAGCCCCGGTTCGGACTCGACCCAGATGCGGCCGCCGTGGTGTTCGACGATCTTCTTGCAGACGGCCAGCCCGATGCCGGTGCCGTCATACTCGTCCCGGCGGTGCAGCCGCTGAAAGATGCCGAAGACGCGCTCGCGATGCTCGGGCGCGATGCCGATGCCGTTGTCGCGGACGGTGACGTGCCACGTCCGGCCCTCCCGCGTGCCGGCGACCTCGACGACCGGCGCGCGGCCAGGGGCGCGGTACTTCACCGCGTTGCCGATCAGGTTCTGGAACAGGCGGATCAACTCGTCCCCGTCGCCCCACAGCGTGGGCAGGTCGGGGGCGACGGTGACGGTCGCCGACGCCTCGGCGATGGAGAGTTCCAGATTGTCGAGCGCGGTGCGGATCAGGTCGCCGGCCGGCCATGCCGTGAACGGCCTGGTCTTGCGCCCGACGCGGCTGTATTCGAGCAGATCGACGATCAGCCGGTCCATGCGCTGCGCGCCGTCGCGGCAGAAGGCCATGTATTCCCGCGTGTCGTCATCGAGGCCGCCGGCCAGATCCCGTTCCAGCAGGCCGAGGTAGCTGTTGATCGTGCGCAGCGGCTGGCGCAGGTCGTGCGAGGCGACGTAGGCGAAGGCCTCCAGTTCGGCGTTCGAGCGTTCCAGCTCCGCCGCCTGCTGCTGCAACGCCTCCTCGGCGCGGCGGCGCTGGGTGATGTCGTGGACGAGCGACAGCAGCAGTTCGCGCCCGTTCACGTTGATCGGGCTGCAATAGACCTCCACGTCCCGCACCTCGCCGGAGGCGAGGCGGTGGCGGAAGACGAAATACTGCCGGGCGTCGTGGCGGGCGTGCTCCATCTCGCGGCGCACCTCGTCCGCCGACAGGACGTTGATGTTGTCGATGCGCATGGCGCGCAGCGCGTCCAGGGAATGGCCGTAAAAGGCTTCGGCCGCCGGGTTGGCATCGACGATGCGGCCGTCGGCCGGGTCGATCAGCAGCTTCACCGCGAGGCTGGCGGCGAAAATCTGCTCGAACAGCTCCTGCCGTTCGCGCAGCGCCTGTTCGGCCTTCTTGCGCTCGCTGATGTCCACGATGGCGCCGACGACGCCGGCCGGGGCACCGGCGGAGTCGTAATAGACGGCCGTGCAGAATTCGACGTCCAGCTCGGTGCCGTCGGTTCGGCGCACGCGCCCCTCGTAAAGCTGGGTACCCGGCGACGCCAGCAGCGCGCGGTCGGCCTCTTCGTAGACGGCGGCGAGGTCCGGCGGCGCGATGTCGTGGACGGTCAGGCCGAACAGCGTCCCGCGCTCGATCCCCATCCAGCGTTCGAAGGCGGCGTTGGCGTCGATGTAATGGCCCAGCCGGTCCCGGACGAAGATCGGGATCGGGATGGTGTCGGTCAGCACCCGCTGGAAGCGGTGATTCTGCTCAAGCGCGCGTTCGGCCTGCTTGCGGGCGCTGATGTCGTCCACCACCCAGACGGTGCCCAGCGCCGGGTCGTCCATGGACACCCGGTGGCCGACGATCCGCGCCCAGAAGCTGGTGCCGTCGCCCCGGCGCATCTGCAACTCCTCGCCGATGGTGCCGCCCCGCTCGATGATGGGGTAGAGCCGCCGGCCGACCTCGACGAAGCGCTCCTCGTCCTCGTAGAGAAGGCGGGTCGTGACCCCCTGCAAATCGGCGGAATCGCGCTGGACGATCCGGGCCATCGCGTCGTTGGCGACGAGGATGCGGCGGTCCGGATCGACGATGGCGACACCGACCGGGGCGCTTTCCAGGATGGCTTCCAGCCGGGCCGCCATGGCGCGCAGCGTGTCCTGCGCCGCCTTGCCGGGGGAGATGTCGGTGTGCGTTCCGACCATCCGCAGGGGAGTGCCGTCCGCCCGGCGGGCGACCACGACGCCGCGGTCCAGAATCCATTTGTAGCCGCCGTCCTTGCAACGGACCCGGTGTTCGTTGGCGTAGAAGGGAGTCTCGCCCGCGAAGTGCCGGTTCAGGGCCTCGCGGACGGCGGCGAGGTCGTCCGGATGAACGCGGCTTTCCCATTCCCGCAGCCTGTTGGCGATCTCGTCGTCGGCATAGCCGAGCATGCTCTTCCAGTCGTGCGAGAAGAAGACCTCGTCCGTGACGAGATCCCAGTCCCAGATTCCGTCGCCGACCGCCTCCAGGGCCAGCCGCCAGCGTTCCTCCGCTTCCGCCAGCCGGCGCTGGGTCTCCTCCAGCCGGCGCTGGTGGCGGCGCTGGCGCCGGGCGAGCCAGGCGATCACCAGCGTGGCCCCAAGGACCAGGGCGGCGACGATGGAGCCCCGGCCGACGACCTCGTCCCGGCGCGCCACGTAGCCGGCCATCGCCTCCCTCTCGCCGAGGAGGATGTGAACCACCAGCGGATAATCCCGGACCCGGCGGTAGGCGGTGATGCGGGGAACGCCGTCGAGCGTGCTGGCCAACCAGAAGACACCGGCGTCCGGAGCCGCGGGATCGAAGAAGGGGCGGTCGGGCAGCGTGGTGCCGATCGGATCGGACGGCGGGGCCACCGCCGACGCCCGCGCGCGGATGATCCGGTCCTGGCCGACCAGCGCGACCACGCCCTCCCACCCCACGTCGGACGGCTTCAGAAAGCCGGAGAGGATGGCGGGATCGGCCGACAGGACGAGGACGCCGCCGAAGGAACCGTCCGCCGCCCGCATGCGCCGGGTGAACTGGATCGCCCATTTGCCGGACACCCGCCCGAGAACCGGCCGGCTGATGAACAGCGTGTCATCCCCGCCCTGCCGATGCACCCGGAAATGCTCGCGATCGCTGAGGTCGAGCCGTTGCGGGGGAGTCTTCAGGTTGCTGAACAGCAGCGTCCCGTCGGGACCGATGGCGCCAACCTGGAAGGCCAGATCGGCGTAGAGCGACATCTGCCATGTTTCGGCGCGGGCGGGGAAGGAGGCGGGATCCCGCTCGAACTCGTCGCGCAGATGGACGAGCGCCTGATCGAGCCGCCGCACGATCTGAAAGATGTGTTCCTCGTAGGCGCGGGCGAGGTTGGCGGCGTTTCCCTCCGCCTCGCGGACGGCGAGGGCACGCTCGCGCTCAAGGCCGCGCGTTGCGGCGTAGGCCCCGATCCCGAGGAGCACGAGGCCGAAGACGACGACCGTCGCCGGAATGTTGGCCAGCAGGCAGGAGGCGAAACGCCGTATCCGTGCGGATAAGGCACTGTTCCGCCAAGACGCGCCGTCGCTCTGCATCAGGGACATGACCGCTTCGCCCTTATACCAAAGCCCGAGATGCGGGCCGGTCCGTGCATGGGGCGGGCGTGGGTGCACGTGCGTCACCAAGCCAAAGGATTAGAACCTTCGTCTCATACGATATGCAATGCGACAGAGTTTCCCATCCCTGCACGCTCTGATTTTTATCTCTTCGGATAAAAGCAACTCGAAGGCGGCGATGGCGCCGTGACGCGGCATTTGGCGGCTCGTCCGGTCAACGCACCTCAATCACGGCGCTGTCGCTTCGCCCGTCCGCATCGACCACCGTGACGCGGACGAAGCCCGGCCCTTCCGGCTGCCACGCCGCGTCGCGGCGGATCGATGAGACGGCGACGCGGCGGCCGTCCACCAGCCAGAACAGCGGCCGCCGCCCGCCCGAGGCGGACAGGGTCAGCGGCGACGGCGCGCCGTTCGCCGCTCCGGCCTCGACCACCATGGACTCGGTCGTGAAGACCAGCCGCAGCCGGTCCGTTTCCGGC
>JAEZID010000469.1 GCA_023416195.1 Pseudomonadota bacterium
AAAGCCGGCCCTTACGCCATGGCCTCGCCGATCTGGCGGACGGCCTCGGCGAGGGGGAGGTTGAGGCGGGTGATGTTGTGCTGTTCGAGGAAACGCGCCTCGTTCTTGGACAGCTCGCCCTCGATGACCGCCCAATGCCGGTCCGACGACCGCTTGGCGATCTGGCGGCCGAAGGTGCGCTGGATTTCCTGATCGAAGCGGCAGCCGAGATAGAGGAAATGCTTGCCCGCGCGGCGCTCCTGGACGACCGGCGGGATCGGCGTCTGGATGTCGATCTCCGTCAGGATCTCGACGAAGTCGCTGTCGGAAATCAGGTAGTTGCCGGCCGGCGACGCGCTGCCCGAGGGCTTGTAGAGGATAGTCTCCCAGCCGGCGGCGGCCTCGGCGGTCACCTCGGAGCCGTCGGGGGCGTAGTGCTTCACCCACTCCCCGGCGCCCTGCGGGTGGGACAGCCCCTGGATTTGGCCCCAGAGGCGGTTGGTGTCGGCCGACAGCAGGGTTTCGAGGACGTTGTCGTACCACACGTCCACGATCAGCGCCGGGGCGGGCAGGGTGGCCAGCCAGGCGTGCACCGGGGTGGCGGGGACCTCGCGCCGGAAGATCTCGTTCAGGATCGCGTCCAGGGTCTTGCGGTGACGCCGCGATTCGATGAACTGCGCGACCGCGGTCAGCTGGCTGCGGATGCGGCCGGGCGCGGCGACCTTGGCGTTCAGGCGCTGGGCCAGCTCGGCGGAATTGCGCGGGATCGGGCAGTCGGCCTCGGGCAGCAGCGCGAAGGCGCCCGGCCCGACGTAGGGCACCACGCTGCGCGCTTTCAGCGCGGCGGCGATGTCCGTGACGATGGTCGCGGTGTCGAGGCCCTTGATGGTGTCGAGCGCGGTGTCGGTCATGCTAACCCCTTTACAGATAGATCGCCGCTCCGGCCCCGGTGTTGACGGTGGCGTCCTTGAGCGTGTCGACGATGAACTGGATCTGCGCTTCGGTGATCTTGTGGTGCAGCGGCAGGGCCAGCACGCGGTCCACCGTCTTCTGGCAGACCGGGCAGTCGGCGCGGGAATGCCCGCGCTCCTGATAGTGCTGCTGCGAATAGAGGGCCTGTCCGTAATCCGACGCGTCGATGTCGTGCGTGTCCAGATCCTCGATGATCGCCTTGCGGCCGCTGGCCGTGAAGCGCGTGCCGAGGTGGACGGCGTAGACCATCGGGTGCACGTCGGTGGCGCCCGGTCCCTTGTAGGGCGGCTTGATGCCTTCGAAGGAGGCCATCGCCGCCTCGTACCAGCCGACGACGCGTCGGCGCTTCTCCAGGATTTCCGGCAGGCGCTTCAGCTGGACGAGGCCCAGCGCGGCGGTCAGGTTGCTCATGCCGGCCTGGAAGGGGACGGTGCGGGTGATGACCACCGTGTTGCGGTGCTCGACCTCGCGGCGGCGCAGATAGCGCAGCCGGTGCGCCAGATCCTTGTCGTCGGTGACGATCATCCCGCCTTCGCCGGTCAGCAGGACGCCGGGTTCGGAGAAGTCGAAGACCGCGCAGTCGCCGAAGCTGCCGACCGGCTTGCCCTTGTAGGTGGAGCCGATGTCCTCGGTCGAATCCTCGATCAGGAACAGGCCGTTGGCGGCGGCCAGGGCCTTCAGCTCGTCCCAGTGGGCGGGGTGGCCGTTGACGTTGCCGGCGAGGATGGCCCTGGTCGCGGGCGTGATCCGGTCCGCCGCCTTGGCCGGGTTCATGGTGTGCTGCCAGTAGTCGATGTCCACGAACACCGGGGTGGCGCCGGCCAGCGCGATGGCGTGCTGCACCTGATGCCAGCCGAAGGGCGTGCACAGAACTTCGTCGCCCGCGCCGATGCCCTTTGCCTTCAGCACCAGCAGCGTGGCGATGGTGCCGCTGGACACGGCCACCGCGTGGGCGCGGCCGAGCCAGGCGGCGAAGGCGTCCTCGAACGCCTGCACCATGCGCCCGTCGCTGAGACTGCCGGATTTCAGGATGCGGCCCAGAACCTCCACCTCGACGTCGGAGATGTCGGGATCGACGAGGGGGATATAGTCGCCCAAGCTGGAATCTAGGGTTCCATCACCGGACTCGTCCTGGATGTCGGTCATTCAGTCGTCCTCGTCCCGCTGGCCGATCACGATGCCGGTCGCGGTTTCCGGCTTGTCGGTGATGAGCCAGCAATGGTTGCTGCCGTCCACCAGGTAGAGGTTGAACCCGGCCTCTTCCCGGAAGGGATCCTCGGCCATCACCGCCGCGTGGCTGCCGGTGACGTTGGACAGGTCGGGATGCGCCTCGCGGACGCGGCGCACCACGCTGTCGAGCTTTTCACCGGCGGCGAAGAGGCTGCCGGCGAGATTGGCGATGCTGTCGATCCGCTCCAGGGAAAGGGCCATGGTCCGTTACTCCGCGCCGCGCTTCTTGGCCTCGACGGTGATGGGCAGGCGGGTGTCCGCCGGCATCTCCGGCAGGTCGAGCGTCCAGCCGTTGGCGACCTTGATCCAGCCGCCCCACAGGCCCGGCTTCTCCATCTCGATAATGGGCTCCTCCAGGTCCTTCTTGGCGACGTAGATCGTGTATTGCTCGCCCGCCTTGCGCACCATCACCTTCATGTCGGTCTCCAGTCGTGTGTTCGTCTCGGTTGTCGTTAGGCCGCCAGCCGCGCGTGCAGGGCCGGCAGTTCGGTGAGCACCGCGTCCACCTCGGACTCCGTGGAATAGCGGCTGAGCGAGAAACGGAGGGACGCCGCCGCCTCCGCCCCTGACAGGCCCATGGCCGTCAGGACGTGGCTCGGCTCGTTGCCGCCGGACGCGCAGGCGGCGCCCATGGACACGGCGATGCCGGCGCGGTCGAGCCGCATCAGCAGTTCCTCGGCGTCCACCGGGCGCCCCTGCGGGTCGGCGAAGCGGATGTTGGTCGTGTTCGGCAGGCGCTCGGCTCCGGTGCCGTTGACGCGGCTGCCCGGCCAGCGGGCGAGGATGCCGCTCTCCAGCCGGTCGCGCAGGGCCGCGATGCCGGCGGTGTCGGCCACGGACGCCTGGGCCAGCACGGCGGCGGCGCCGAAGCCGACGATGGCCGGGACGTTCTCCGTGCCACCGCGCCGGTGGCGCTCCTGATGGCCGTGGATCAGCGGCGCGAAGGGCGTGCCCTTGCGGACGTAAAGCGCGCCGACGCCCTTCGGTCCGTGCATCTTGTGGGCGGACAGGGTCAGCAGGTCGGCGTCGATGGCCTTCACATCGATGGGCAGCCGGCCGGCGGCCTGGACCGCGTCGGTGTGGAAGAGGGCGCCGGCCGCGCACGCGATGCCGGCGGCTTCGGCGACCGGCAGGACGGTCCCGGTCTCATTGTTCGCCCACATGACGGAAACCAGCGCGGTCTCGTGGGTGACGGCGGCGCGGAGGTCGGTCAGGGCGATGGAACCCGTCCCGTCCACCGGCAGGATCGTGACGCGCCAGCCCCGGCGTTCCAGATCCTGGACGAGCATCAGGGTCGAGGGATGCTCGACCGCCGTCGTCACGAGGTGGCGGCGCGCCGGAGCGGCTTCCGACAGGGCGCGCAGCGTGCCGAGGATGGCGGTGTGGTTGGCCTCCGTCGCGCTGGCGGTGAAGAGGATCTCGGCAGACGCCGCGCCGATCAGGCCCGCCACACGCCCGCGCGCCTCGCCGACCGCCTGTTTGGCGGCCATGCCCAGGGCGTGTGGGCTGGACGGGTTGCCGTACCGCTCGAACAGGTGCGGCAGCATGGCGTCCCGCACTTCGGGAACCAGCGGAGTCGTCGCGTTGTTGTCGAGATAGATCATCATGCCATCACGATCATTCCATCACACTCATTCCATGACGCCGGGGACGCCACGGCGCTTGCCGTCGGCGGGGACGATCTCCTCCTCCAGGCAGCCGACCACGACACCGGCGGGGAATTCGACCAGATAGACGGGGATCTGCGTGCCCTCGGCGTGGCCGATGCGGACGATGGTGCCGGGCGTGCCTTTCGGCGCCAGCAGGGCGCCTTCGGCGGCTTGCGGGTGGCTGCCGTCGTTGAACAGATCCTCCACCGTCGTCACGACCGTGCCCCAATCGTAGAGCGGCTCGCGCGGTGGAATGAAGCCGGGCTTCTTGGCTTCGGTGCTCGTGGTTTCGGTGCTCGTGGCGTCGGTATTGGCGGCTTCCGTCATGGGGGTGCTCCTCTACTTCGGGTCGTTGCAGGAAGCGTCGACGAGTTCCAGTTCCTTGGCCCGCATGCCGACGATGATGCGCTTCTCGTAAAAGTCGATTCCGTAGATGTAATACATCTGAAGATAGGTCCCGATGGACTTGACGTAGCCGACGTCGCCGGTCCGGATCAGGAAGTCGCCCATCGGGCGGCCGGGGTAGGTGCCGTCGTTGCGTACGTCCTTGAGAGCGCGGACCTTCTGGCCTTCCTCGAAGACGGGGCGGCTTTCCAGCTCGATCGTGTCGTTGGGGTCGCGGGCGCGCTCGCGCATTCGGTCGCTCCTCAGTCGGGGATCAGGGTGCCGGAGACGTCGGCGCCGGCGCGGCGCTGCCGCGCGACGGTGCGCACCTCGTCCACCGGGTCGTGGGTCAGCGGTTCCAGATAGTCGGGGTCGATGCGGCTGGCGACGACGAAGCGGACGCACCAGTCGGGATCCTGCGCCAGGGCGGCCAGCTTTTCCGGCGGCAGGCGCTGGGCGACCAGAAGGCGGACGCGGCCGCTGTCGTCCCAGGCCATGCTCATCAGCCATTCCTGGCCGATGCGCTCGGCCACGGCGAGGCGGATTTCCGGATCCTCGTCGTGCATCATGGCGGGCAGCATGCCCTCCGGCGCGCGGCGGGCGACGCGCAGGCGCACGGAATAGTCGGGGTCGCGCATCAGCGGCGCGAGGTCGGCGTCCTCCAGCCGGGAGGCCACGGCGATGCGCACCTCGCGGTCGGGGTCGTCGCGCATCTTCAGCAGCAGGCGGCGGGGCAGGCGGCGGGCCACGGCGGCGCGCACGGTCTCGTCCCGGTCCTCCATCAGGCGCGGCACGATGAAGATCGGCGCGAAGCGGGCGGCGTTGGCGCGGACCTCGAAATAGGGGTGGTCGAGATGCTCGCCCGCCAGATCCCGGTTCCATTCGAAGAAGCGCTGGACGCGCTTGGCGTAGCGGTCGTGGACGCAGGCGCGCAGCGGTTCGCATCCGCCCTCGGCCAGACGGTCCCGGTGG
>JAEZID010000494.1 GCA_023416195.1 Pseudomonadota bacterium
GCGGCATGGACAGGCCGGCGCCGGTCGCCTTGATGAAGGCCTCCTTCCGGGTCCAGGCGTTGAGGAACGCCTCGGCCCGCAGCGGTTCCGGCACGGCGGCGAAGGCGGCGCGCTCCGCCGGGGCGAAAAAGCGTTCGGCAATGCCCTCAGCGTCGGGCAGCACCCGCATCCGCTCAATGTCCACGCCCAGACCGAGGCCCGAATCAGCCGCCGGGGCAACGCCCATCAGCACATCGTCCTTGCAGTCGGCGAGGTTGAAGGCGGGGCCGCCCGGTAGCAGGGGCTTGCCCTGGGGGCCATAGTCGAACACCAGCGTTTCCGGCGCCCGCCCCACGCAGCGGCCGAGCATGAGCCGCAGCAACCCGCGCCGCAGCAAGCAACGGTCGCGCAGCTCCGGCAGTTTGTAGCGGGCGGCGCGCTCCACCTCGTCGGGGGAGAGTAGGGGGCGCAACGCCTCCAGCCGTCCCGCGAGCCGGCGCAGATCGGCGTGGCAGACGCGGATTTCCCCGTTCTTCAGCATGCCAGAACCTCTTCGGCGGAAAGCCGGATCATACTGGCCCCACGCGGCGATTGCGCTATCATGCGGCTCCCTTTTTGCCGGATTTGGAACCATGGTCGATACCGCCCAGCTCGCCCCGCACCTGTCGAACGTCGTCAAGGACGCCGCCATTCCCGAACTGCCCAACCATTACCGGGGCAAGGTGCGCGAGAACTACGACCTGCCGGACGGGCGCCGCGTCATCATCGCCACCGACCGGCTGTCGGCTTTCGACATCATCCTGACGGCTCTTCCCTTCAAGGGACAGGTGCTGACCCAGACCGCCCGCTATTGGTTCGAGGCGACGAAGGACATCTGCCCCAATCACGTCATCGAATACCCCGACCCCAACGTGGTGGTGGCCAAGCGCCTGACCATCATGCCGGTGGAAATCGTGGTGCGCGACTATCTGGCCGGCACCACCGGCACCTCGCTGTGGACGATGTACAAGAAGGGCCGCCGCGAGATGTACGGCCATACCTTCCCGGACGGCCTGCGCGAGAACCAGAAGCTGCCGCAGACCATCATCACCCCGACCACCAAGGCTTTCGACGCCGGCCACGACGAAGAGTTGACCGCCGCCGAGATCGTGGAGCGCGGTTTGCTGACCCAGGCGCAGTGGGACGAGGTGACGACCAAGGCGCTGGCCCTGTTCGCCCGTGGCCGCGAGATGGCCGCCGAGCGCGGCCTGATCCTGGTCGACACCAAGTACGAATTCGGCTTCGACGAGGCCGGCAACATCATCCTGGCCGACGAGATCCACACGCCGGACAGCAGCCGCTACTGGTTCGCCGCCAGCTATCCGGAACGCTACGAGGCTGGGCAGCGCCCGGAAAGCTTCGACAAGGACTTCGTGCGCAGCTGGGTGACCCAGCGTTGCGACCCCTACAAGGACCCGATCCCGGAAATCCCCGCTGAGGTCATCCTGGAGGCCGCCCGCGTCTACATCGAGGCCTATGAGACCATCACCGGCGAGACCTTCCAGGTGCCGGCCGAGGTCACCCCGGTCGTCGAGCGCATCCGTAAGAATCTGACGCGCTATTTCTGAGCCGGACGCCGTTGCCGTGAAGATCGCCGTCCTCGACGATTACCAGAACGTGGCCCGCGATCTCGCGGAATGGCACCGTCTGCCGACCGGCAGCGCGCTGACCGTGTTCGACCGCCCGATTCCGGCGGACGAGTTGGAGGCGCTGCTGAAGCCCTACAGTGTCCTCGTCATCATGCGGGAACGCACGCCGTTCCCCGCATCGCTGATCGAGAGGCTGCCCAACCTGCGTTTGCTGGTAACCACCGGCATGCGAAACCTGTCCATCGATTTGGATGCCTGCACGGCGCGCGGCATCGCCGTGTGCGGCACGGGCATGGTCGGCACGCCCACGGCGGAGCTGACCTGGGGCCTGATCCTGGCGCTGACCAAGCGCATCCCCGCCGAGGAGCGGGCGTTGCGCGAGGGGCGCTGGCAGGTTGGCCTGACGCAGGGATTGGCCGGCAAGCGGCTGGGCCTTGTGGGGCTGGGTAAGCTCGGCACGCAGGTGGCGCGGGTCGGCCAAGCCTTCGGCATGGAGGTCGCGGCCTGGAGCCCCAACCTGACCGACGAGCGCGCCGCCGGGGCGGGCGTCGTCCGCCTGGACAAGCGCGACCTGTTCGCGACGTCGGACATCGTCAGCGTCCATCTGGTGCTGAGCGACCGCACGCGCGGCGTGATCGGCGCGGAGGATCTGGACGCGATCAAGCCCACGGCCTTCTTCGTCAACACCGCGCGGGCCGGGCTGGTGGACGAGGCGGCGCTGCTGGCCGCGCTGCACGAACACCGCATCGCCGGGGCGGGCCTCGACGTGTTCCCGGTCGAGCCGCTGCCCGCCGACAGCCCGTGGCGAAGCGCACCGAACACGGTGCTGACGCCGCATCTGGGCTATGTGACCCGTGAGAATTACGAGGTGTTCTACCGGGACGCGCTGGAGGACATCCTGGCGTGGCACGCGGGGACGCCGGTGCGGCTGTTGGCGTAGCGAATTCACCCCTCTCCCGCCGGGGGCGGGAGAGGGGATTGAGCGCCGCTTCACCCCACGGCGTTGAAATCGTCCAGCAGGGCCGCGATCCGCCCGCTGTCGCTCTGGTCCATGATGACGCGGGCGCGGCGGCTGGCTTCCATCAGGTCCACCGTGCGGATGCGGCGCTTCACCACCGGGATCGACGGCGGGGCCATGGACAGGTCGCGCACGCCCAAGCCCAGCAGCAACGCCGTGTAGCGCGGGTCGCCGGCGATCTCGCCGCACACCGACACGGGGATGCGCGACCGCAATGCCGCCTCGATGGTGAACTGGATCAGGCGCAGCACCGCCGGGTGCAGCGGGTCGTAGAGGGAGGCCACGGCCTCGTCGCCACGGTCGATGGCCAGCGTGTATTGCGTCAGGTCGTTGGTGCCGATGGCGAAGAAGTCGGCGGCGTAGGCCAGTGCGTCGGCCGACAGGGCGGCGCCCGGCACCTCCACCATCACGCCCACGGGGGGCAGCGGGTCGGCGATGGCGACGCCGCGGCGGCGCAGGCGGCGGGCGACCTGGCCCATCATCTCGCGCACGCGCTGCACCTCGCTGACCGAGCAGATCATCGGCAGCAGGATGCGCAACGGCCCGTGGGCCCCGGCCCGCAGCATGGCGGCGAGCTGGGTTTCCAGCAGCTTCGGTTCGCGCAGGCCGAGGCGCACGGCGCGCAGGCTGAGCGCGGGGTTGGCGGGCTCGCCGTAGCGGCCGGCCATCCAGCCGGCCAGCTTCTCGCCGCCCACGTCCATGGTGCGGGCGGTCACGGTGCGGCCGCCCATGCCTTCCACGATGGCGCGCAGCACGTCGTACTGTTCGTCCTCGTCGGGGAGGTGGTCGCGGTTCATGAACAGGAATTCGGTGCGCAGCAGGCCGATGCCCTGCGCCCCGTTCTCCAGCGCGTGGTCGAGGTCGCGCGGCAGTTCCAGATTGGCCTGCAACGTCACCGCCGTGCCGTCGCGGGTGACCGCTGGCAGCTTGCGCAAGCTCTTCAGCTGCTCGCGTTCCCGCTCGCGCTCGGCGCGGCGGTGCCGGTACTCCTCCAGAACCTCCGGCGCGGGGTCGATGATGACGCGGCCCTGCACGCCGTCCACGATGACGGTCGTGCCGTTCTTCAGCCCGGACAGCAGCCCGGCGACGCCCAGCACCGCCGGCAGGCCGAGCGAGCGGGCCATGATGGCGGTGTGCCCCTCCGCCCCGCCCAGAACGCTGGCGAATCCGGCGACGCGGCGCGGGTCCAGCAGGGCGGTGTCGGCGGGTGTCAGCTCCTCCGCCAGGATCACCGTGCCGGGGGGCAGCAGCGAGAAGGCCTTGTATTCGTGCCGCATCAGGTTGCGGATCAGCCGGCGGCCGACCTCGCGCACGTCGGCGATGCGGCCGGCGAGATAGCTGTCCTCCATGCCCGCGAAGGTCTGGGCGATGGTGGCGATCTCAGCCTGGACGGCGGCCTCGGCGTTGACGTGCTCCTCCTGGATGCGGCGCTCCACGCCGCGCGTCAGGCGGGAGTTGGTCACCATCGCCAGATGGGCGTCCAGCAGGAAGCCGATCTCCTCCGACGCCGAGCCCGGCAGCACCAGCGCCTTGCTCTTCAGCTTGCGGATCTGGCGGCGCGCCTTGGAGCAGGCCTCGGCGAAGCGGGCGGCCTCGGCCTCCAGCTGGTCGGGGGCGAGCCGGTATTCGGGAACGCGGACGGCGCCGCTTTCCACCACATGGGCGGGACCGATGGCGATGCCCGGCGAAACGCCCAGGCCGCGCAGCGATCTCCCCTGGCCCGAGGGGGCCGCCGGGGTATCAGTCTTCATCGAATTTGCGCGTGATCAGATCGACGAGCGCCGCGATGGCTGCTTCGGCCTCGTTGCCATAGGCGCACAGCTCCACCGAGGTGCCGGGGCCGGCGGCCAGCATCATCAGGCCCATGATGGATTCGCCCGACACCTGCGTCTCGCCCCGGCGCACCTCGACCTCGCAGTCGAAGGTGGCGACCAGCTTGACGAACTTGGCGGCCGCGCGGGCGTGCAGGCCGCGCTGGTTGCAGATGGTGACGGTCTGGCAAATCTCGGGATTCTGGGTCTCAGGATTTTGGGCGCCCTGTGGCGGCGTCTTCTCGTCGTGATTGCTCATCCGGTTTTCCGTTATCCGTCCGACAGGAGGGAGGAGGCGACGTTGATGTACTTCTGCCCGGCCTCCCGCGCGGCGGCCACGGCGTGCGCCAGCGTCTCGTTGCGGCGGACGCTGGCCAGCTTGATGAGCATCGGCAGGTTCACGCCCGCGATCACCTCGACCTTCGCCTTGTCCATGATGGAAATCGCCAGATTGGACGGCGTGCCACCGAACATGTCGGTCAGCACGACCACGCCCGACCCGGTGTCCACGTCGGCGACGGAGTTCAGGATGTCCTGACGGCGCTGCTCCATGTCGTCGTCGGGGCCGATGCACACCGCGCGCACCTGCTGCTGCTCACCCACCACGTGCTCCAGCGCGGCGATGAACTCTTCCGCGAGCCGCCCGTGGGTCACCAGAACCATACCGATCATGG
>JAEZID010000432.1 GCA_023416195.1 Pseudomonadota bacterium
GGCGACACGCTGGTGGTCGCGGTGGTCGAGAACCCGATCATCAACCGCATCGCCTTCGAGGGCAACCGGCGCATCGAAAAGGAAAACCTGGAGAAGGAAATCCAGCTGCGCCCGCGCGTGGTCTACACGCGCACCCGCGTGCAGGCCGACGTGCAGCGCATCCTGGACATCTACCGCCGCCAGGGCCGCTTCGCCGCCACGGTCGAGCCGAAGATCATCCAGCTCGACCAGAACCGCGTCGATCTGGTGTTCGAGATCAACGAGGGTGTGCGCACCGGCGTGCGCAGCATCACCTTCGTCGGCAACGAGAAATTCTCCGACGGCACGCTGCGCGAGTCGATCCAGACGAAGGAAACCGCCTGGTGGCGCTTCCTGACGTCCGACGACAACTACGATCCGGACCGTCTGAACTACGACCGCGATCTGCTGCGCCGCTTCTATCTGAAGGAAGGCTACGCCGACTTCCGCGTCGTGTCCGCCGTGGCGGAACTGACGCCGGACCGCGAGAACTTCGTCATCACCTTCACGGTGGACGAGGGCGAGCGCTACAAGTTCGGCAAGATCGACGTCAACACCACCCTGAAGGCGCTGGACCCCGAGCAGGTTCGCGGCGTGATGACCACGCGCGAAGGCGACTGGTACAACGCGCAGGAGGTGGAGAACACCATCAACAAGCTGACCACCGCGGTCGGCGACCTGCAATACGCCTTCGTGGACGTCCGGCCGCGCATCAACCGCAACCGCGACGGCCACACCATCGACATCACCTACGAGATCGTCGAGGGGCCGCGCGTCTTCGTGGAGCGCATCGACGTCAACGGCAACGTCCGCACGCTGGACAAGGTGATCCGGCGCGAGGTGCTGGTGGCCGAAGGCGACCCGTTCAGCGCCACGAAGCTCCGCCGCTCCGAGCAGCGTATCAAGGACCTGGGCTATTTCGAGCGCGTGAACGTCACCACCGCCGAGGGATCCGCCCCCGACCGGTCGGTGGTGAACGTCGAGGTGACCGAGCAGTCCACGGGTGAAATCTCGATCGGCGCCGGTTACTCGACGTCGGACGGTCCGTTGGCCGACTTCTCGATCCGCGAGCGCAACCTGCTGGGCCGTGGCCAGGATCTGCGCTTCGGCGCCACCGTGTCGGGCCGCCGGCAGGAATACGATGTGTCCTTCACGGAGCCGTACTTCCTCGACCGCGACCTGTCGGCCGGTGTTGACGTGTTCCGGATCACCCGCGACTATCAGGACGAAAGCTCCTTCGACGAGAAGAACAACGGCTTCGCCCTGCGCATGGGCTATCCGCTGGCGGAGAACCTGCGTCAACGTCTGTACTACCAGTTGCAGCACACGCGCATCGACTCGGTGCCGACCACCGCGTCGAAGTACATTCAGGACCAGAAGGGCGGGCGCCTCACCTCGCTGATCGGCCAGGAACTGCTGTACGACCGCCGCAACAGCCGCCTGACCCCGACGGACGGCTACTACATCCGTCTGGTGAACGACTTCGCCGGCCTGGGCGGCAACGCCCGGTTCCTGCGCAACCGCCTGGGCGCCGGCTATTATCTGCCGCTGTTCGACGAGAGCTGGGTGCTCAGCACCACGGGCGAAATCGGCTATATCTTCGGCCTGGGCAAGGAGGTGTCCCTGTCCGACCGCTTCTTCATCGGCGGCGACACGCTGCGCGGCTTCAACACCGCCGGCATCGGTCCGCGCGACCTGACGACCGGCGACGCGCTGGGCGGCCAGCGCTACGCCCGCGGATCGGTGGAGATGAGCTTCCCCGTCGGCCTGCCCGAAGAATTCGGCCTGAAGGGACACGCCTTCACCGATTTCGGCACGCTGGGCAAGGTGGACATCAACGATCCGAACGTCGCCGACAAGGAGTCGATCCGCGTGTCGGTCGGTACGGGCGTGTCCTGGCGGTCGCCGTTCGGCCCGATCCGTCTTGATTTTGCCGTACCGATCCGCAAGGAAACGTACGATAAGAAAGAGATCTTCCGTTTCAGCTTCGGAACCAGGTTCTAACATGCAGTTCAGCAAGCTCAGGGCGCTTTTCGCCGCCGCCGCCATGGCCGGCGTGATGGCCACCTCTTCGATGGCGCTCGCCCAGGAGACGAAGACCGACCTGAAGGCGCCGGTCATCGCGGTGGTCGACGTCCAGAAAATCATGCAGGAGTCGAACGCCTCCAAGGGCGTGTCGAAGTCCTTCGAGACGCTGCGCGAGACCTACCAGAAGGAAATCTCCTCGCTGGAGGACAAGCTGCGCAAGTCCGAGGAGGAACTGCGCAAGCAGCAGACCGTGCTGGCTCCGGACGCGCTGGCCACGAAGCGCCGCGATTTCGAGAAGCAGGTCGGCGAGGTCCAGAAGACCGTGCAGTCCCGCAAGCGCGCCCTTGAGAACGCGCTGAACGAGGCGATGGCCGTCGTTCACAAGAACATGGTCGAGGTCGTCGCCGACGTCGCCCGCGAGCGCGGCGCCAACCTGGTTCTGGCCCGGCAGCAGTTCGTTCTGGTCGATACCCAGCTCGACGTCACCGACACGGTGATGGAGCGGGTGAACAAGAAGCTGCCGCAGGTCGCGCTCAACGTTCCGAAGCCGTAAGCTGCCGGGACGATCGGCGAAGGTGCCGGGCCGCCATTGCCCTTTCGGGTGGTGGCGGCCTTCGGCGTTCCGGATGGCGATGCTGCGGCGTTGCCGTTGATAAATCCCCTGAAATGGGGCACAAGGGGCGGTGTCCCGGAACCGGCGCGCTTCGCGCCGCGGGGGCGATTCCCGGAGATTCGAAAGGCGAGCGGCCGGACCATGGACGTGACGGCGGAAAACAACAAGGTGGCCGACATCGACATCACGCGGATCATGGAGATGATCCCGCACCGCTATCCGATCCTGATGATCGATCGCGTGGTCGACGTGGTGTTGGGCGAAGGCGCCACCGGCATCAAGAACGTCTCGATCAACGAGCCGTTCTTCCAGGGTCACTTCCCGTCGCGCCCCGTCATGCCGGGCGTGCTGATCATCGAGGCGATGGCCCAGACCTCCGCCGTGCTGGTGGTCGCCACGCTGGGCAAGGACGCGGAAGGCAAGCTCGTCTATTTCATGACCGTGGACGAGGCGCGCTTCCGCCGGCCGGTGACGCCGGGCGACACCATCCACATCCACGTGTCCAAACAGCGCCAGCGCGCCAACGTGTGGAAGTTCAAGGGCGAGGCGAAGGTCAACGGTGTCCTGGTCGCCGAAGCCATCTATTCCGCCATGATTCTGGACGAGAAATGAGCGTTACGATCCACCCGTCCGCGGTCGTCGATCCGGCGGCCAAGCTGGGCGAGGGCGTCTTCGTCGGTCCGTTCTGCGCGGTCGGTCCCAACGTCGAGTTGGGCGACAACGTGCGGCTGCTGTCGCACGTCGCCATCGACGGGCGGACCAGGGTCGGCGAAGGCACGGTCATCTATCCCTTCGCGTCCATCGGCCATCCGCCGCAGGACCTGAAGTACCGGGGCGAACCGTCCGAACTCATCATCGGCCGCCGCAATCAGATTCGCGAACACGTCACCATGAGCCCCGGCACCGAGGGCGGCGGCATGGTGACCCGCGTCGGCGACAACGGCCTGTTCATGGTCGGCGTCCACGTCGCCCACGACTGCATCGTCGGCGACAACGCGGTGCTGGCGAACAACGCCACGCTGGCGGGCCATGTGGAACTGGGCGATTTCGTCACCATCGGCGGCCTGTCGGCGGTGCACCAGTTCGTCCGCATCGGCTCGCACGCCATGATCGGCGGCATGTCCGGCGTGGAGAAGGACGTCATCCCCTATGGCCTCGTCATGGGCGAGCGCGCGCGTCTGGCCGGGCTGAACCTGATCGGGCTGGAGCGTCGCGGCTTCCAGAAGGACGACATCCACGCGCTGCGCGCCGCCTACCGCATGCTGTTCGGGCCGGAAGGCACCTTCGCCGAACGGGTGGACGAGGTCGTTCGCGACTTCGGCGAGAAGACGCTGGTCACCGACGTGCTGGAGTTCATCCGCTCCAAGGCTTCGCGCTCGCTCTGCCAGCCGCGCGAGAGCTGACGCGGATCCCGTGTCCGACTCCCTTCCCAAGCTGGGCATCCTGGCGGGCGGCGGCACGCTGCCCGCCCGCATCGCCGCCGCCGTGCGCGGTCAGGGGCGGGAGGTTTTCGTGGTCGCCTTCGACGGCCACACCGATCCCGCAACGGTCGAAGGGCTGCCGCATCTGTGGAGCCGGTTCGGCGCGGCCGGCAGCATCATCGCCCGCCTGAAGGACGAGGGCGTGGGCGAACTGGTCTTCGCCGGACCGGTGCGCCGGCCGTCCTTCGGCGAA
>JAEZID010000553.1 GCA_023416195.1 Pseudomonadota bacterium
CCACCGGCACGAAGCCCGCCGCCGTCACGATGGTGCCGGTCAGCATGGGAAAGGCGGTGGAGGTGTAGGCGTAGGCGCCGGCCTTCAGCCGGTCCCAGCCCTGTTCCATCTTCACCACCATCATCTCCACGGCGATGATGGCGTCGTCCACCAGCAGGCCCAGCGCGATGATCAGCGCGCCCAGTGAGATGCGGTGCAGGTCGATGCCCAGGATCTGCATGGCGACCAGCGTGAGCGCCAGCACCAGCGGCACGGCCAGCGCCACCACGATGCCGGTGCGCCAGCCGAGACTGACGAGGCTGACCAGGATGACGATGCCCAGCGCCTCGGCCAGCGACATCATGAACTCGCCGACCGAATGCTCGACCACGGTCGGCTGGTCGGCGACCTGCGCCACCTCCAGCCCCAGGGGCAGCCCGGATTCGACCTTGGCCATCTCGGCCTTGAGAGCCGCGCCCAGATGCAGGACGTTGCCGCCCTTCGCCTTGACGATGCCGAGGCCCACGGCGTCGCGGCCGTTGTGGCGCATGGTAAAGCGGCGCGGCTCGACATAGCCGCGCTTCACCTCGGCCACGTCGCCGATGGTCAGCATCCGGCCGCCGCTTTCCACGGGGATGGCGCGCACCTCCTCGGCCGTGTCGATGCCGAGATCGACGCGGACGAAGACTTTCTGCGATCCGGTGTCCACGTCGCCCGCCGCCGCGACGGCGTTCTCGCGTTGGAGCGCCTGGATCACCGCCTCGACCGGCAGGCCGAAGCTGGCGAGGCGCTGGCTGGAGATCTCGACGTAAATCCGCTCGTCCTGCTGGCCGATCAGATCGACTTTCTCCACGTCCTTGATGCGCAGCAGCCGGGCGCGTACGTCCTCGGCCACCTTTTTCAGCTGGGCCGGGGTGAAGTCCTCGCCCATGAAGGCGTAGATGGCCGAATAGACGTCGCCGAACTCGTCGTTGAAGGACGGGCCGATCACGCCTTCGGGAAGCGTGTGGCGGATATCGCCGACCTTCTTGCGGGTCTGGTACCAGAGATCGGCCACCTTGCGCGGCGGCGTGCTGTCCTTCAGCTGAAGGAAGATCACCGACTCGCCGGGCTTGGAATAGCTGCGGGCGAAGTCGTAGTAAGGGACCTCCTCCAGCTTCTTCTCGATGCGGTCGGTGACGAACTGCTCCACCTCGCGCGCGGTGGCGCCGGGCCATTCGGTGCGGATCGTCATCACCTTGAAGGTGAAGGACGGATCCTCGGCGCGGCCCAGATTTTTGTAGGCGAGCGCGCCGGCCAGGACGCTGGCGAGGATGAAGAAGAGGACGAGCGTGCGGTGCGACAGCGCCCAGGCCGACAGGTTCCCGCGGTTGGGGCGGCTCATCGCGCCGGCTCCGTCCAGACGCGGACCTTCTGGGCGGGATCGAGCTTGTGCACGCCGGCGGTGACGACGCGCTCGCCCTCCTTCAGCCCTTCGGCGATGATGGCGAGATCGCCGGCGTAGGCGGCCACGGCGACGGGGCGCAGTTCCAGCCGGTCGCCGGTGACCACCCAGACGGCGGGGGCCTGGTCCTTCTGCGTCACGGCGCTGAGCGGCAGGCGGGCGACCATGCCGCCGCGCTCCTGCCGGGCGGTCAGGGTCGCGGTCATGCCCAGCTGCACGGTCGCCGGCGGGTCCTTCAGCGTGACGCGCGCCTGATAGGTGCGGGTGGCCGGGTCGGCGCTGGGCGAGATTTCGCGAAGCGCGGCGGAAATGTGCAGGCCGGGCTGCGCCCACAGCTCCACGGCAAGCTGGCGCTGCGGCAGGCCGGCGACCTGCTGTTCGGGAATGTTGGCGACCGCCTCCACGTCGTCCAGCCGGGCGATGCGCAGCGCCGTCTGGCCCTGCGCGACCACCTGTCCGGGCTCCACCAGAACGGCGGTGACCACGCCGGGGGCCTCGGCCATCAGGGTGGTGTATTGGGCGGAATTGTTCAGGACGCGCAGCTGCGCCTCGATCTCGCGGACCTTGGCCTCGGCCTTGTCCAGCGTGGTCTTGCGGCGGTCGTATTCCTGGCGGGTCGTCCACTCGCCCTGCTTCAGCTTGGCGTAGCGGTCGAAGTCGGAACGGGCGTTGGCCGCGTCGGCCTTGGCGGAGGCCAGCTGCGCCTGCGTGGCGCGGACCTGGAGCTGGACGTCGGCCGGGTCGAGCTTCGCCAGCGCCATGCCCGGCTCCACCCGCGCCCCGACCTCCACGAAGCGGGCGACCACCTTGCCGCCGACGCGGAAACCGACGTCGGCCTCGACGCGCGGGCGGATCACGGCGGGGTAGCGGACGGTCTCGTCGGCGGGCTCCAGCGCCACGGTGGCGACGCGCACGGGGCGCGGCTCCGGCGCCGCGGCGGTGTTGCCCTCCTTGCAGCCGGACAGCGACAGCGCGCCCAGCAGCAGCGCCAGCCCCAGGATCCCCGATCCCCACCGCCGATCCATAAGCTTCTCCCGACTGGACTGGACTGTATCGTACTGATAAACTCCTAGGCCGAAGCTTGGCCCTCGTCAAGAGTGAACGATACAGTTTAGTCCAGATGTCCATAGAACCGATTGCCGCACCCCCCGATTCCAAAACGGAAAAGATCCTGGACGCCTCGCGGGAGGTGTTCCTGGAACTGGGGTACGCCGCGACGTCCATGGACCTCGTGGCGCAACGGGCGCGCGTGTCGAAGACGACGCTCTACACCCGCTTCCCGAGCAAGGAGGAGCTGTTCGGCGCGACCATCCGCGCCGAATGCGACCGGCGCGGCCTGCGCTTTGCGCCAGACGCGCTCGACGACATGCCGTTGGACGAGGCGCTGTACCGCATGGCCCGCCGCTTCGTGGACCTCGTGTGGTCGCCGGAAGCGGTCAAAATCCACCAGACCGTGAGCGGCGAGGCCAAGCGCTTTCCCGAGGTGGCGCAGCTGTACTTCCAGGCCGGGCCGGAGCACACCATCGCCATGTTCGTCGCCTATTTCGAGCGCGCCGCCCGGCGTGGCATCGCGCGCGTCGAGGATCCGGCCTTCGTGGCGATGCAGTTCATCGGCGCCCTGCGCGGCGGCTGTTACTGCGCGCTGGAACTCGGCCTGTGCGAGATGCCGCCGGAGGAGGAGCGCGACGCCTTCGTGCGCAAGGCGGTGGAGCTGTTCGTGCGGGGAATCAGGGCGTCCTGAGTCGCCGTCCCAGGAACAGCAGCGGTCCGCGCTGGGTCGCCTCGGTGAAGCCGGCGCGCTGGTAGAAGGTCACGTTGCGGGCGAAGACCCCGGTGACCAGATGCACGCCGGGCAGCCCGTCCGCCCGGCAATCCTCGGCGTAGGCGTCCACCAGCATCCGCCCGATCCCGCGATCCCGGAAGCCCGGCCGGACGTTGACGTGCAGGTGGGCGGGGAAGTCGGCGAAGCGGTCGGCGAACACCGCGTATTTCGGAATGACGCGGGCGAGATCCTCCGCGCAGGCGCTGTCCTTGCAGCCGGTCAGGTAGCCGAGGATCGCGCCATTCTCGTCAAGCGCGAACCAGATGTCGGCCGGCGCCCGCTCCACGTACCAGCCGGTCCAGGTCTGGAAGAAGCCCGCCCGTTCCTCCGCCGACGCGAAGTCGGTGCGCGTGGTGGAGAGGAAGAAGATCTCCTCCAACGCGGCCAGCGCCGCCGCCCGGTCGGGCATGTCCGGCATCCGGACGAGCATCGTGCCTACCGGCGCTGCGCCACGACGATGGAGGCGTTGCGCGGCGCCAGCATGGTGTAGCGGCCCCGCGCCTTCATGACGCCGGCCCCTTCCTCGGCCTCGCTGCCGTGGCCCCAGAACAGGTCGCCGCGCACCGGCCCCTTGATCGCGCCGCCGGTGTCCTGGGCGACGACGAGGCGCCTGATCTCCCCGCCGGGCACCGGCGC
>JAEZID010000565.1 GCA_023416195.1 Pseudomonadota bacterium
GCCATCATGATGGTGCGCGAGATGGTCAAGCAGCGGTGGGAGCCCAAGGGCATCGTCTCCCCCGGCTCGCCCGGCCTCTATGACGAGCAGTTCTACAAGGTGCTGGGCAAGTACGCGGACTTCGCGATGACCAACCTGCCCTGGTACGACCCGAAGGCCGAACTGACCGGGCGCGTCGAGGCCGCCTTCAAGAAGCAGTACCCGAACGACCGGTTCGAGGGCTACGCCTTCAACGTCGCCTTCACGCTGGAAGCCATCCTGGTCGCCGCCGACGCCTTCAAGCGCGCGGGCACGGCCGATCCGGCCACTCTGCTGACCGCGCTGCGCCAGACCGACCTGAAGGACAAGATGATGGTCGGCCCGGCCATCACCTTCGACGAGAAGGGGCAGAACACGCAGCTCGTTTCGGCCTGCGTGCAGAACCGCAACCAGCGCCCGACCGTGGTCCTGCCCAAGGGCTCGGCCGAGATGGAGCCGGTCTTCCCGGCACCGGGCTGGTCCAAGCGGGCGTAAAAGCGACCGTCGCGGGCTGGGCCGGCCGAAGGGCGGCCCAGCCCGCGCATTAAAGCGGATTTTGATCCGCTTTGGACCGCGACGGCGGTCCCGGCCGCACGTGCGGCCGAAGCCCGGCCGGCACATGAGGCCATATGAATCTGAAGCGAATGCAAATTCGCTTTAGATGTTCTGCGCTTCCAGGCAGTAGGCGAGCAGCCGCTCCACCGACTGGCGGCGGCTGTCGGAATCGTCCAGCGTGCCGAAGGAGAAGGGGCGGAAGCGGTCCTTCAGGTCGGCCGGCCAATGATCGGCGTTGTCCTCCCCGGCGTGGCCGAGGATCAGCCGCGCCTTGGTCGCCGGCAGGCCGGAGGCGGTCGGCAGGCTCACCACCGGACGCAGGTCGGCGAACAGGTCGGCGACCACGTTGGAGCCGCCGAAGGCGACGATGGCGTCCGGATCGAAGCGTTCGACGCAATCGACGATGGCCTGCACCTTCTCCTCGTCGAACCGCTTCTGCGGGAAGGAGACCATGCGGACCTGCGCGCCGAAGGCGGCGATCGTCTGCTCGCCGTCATACTCCTCGGTGACGTTGTAGGCGTATTCCGGCACGAAGCCGTTCTCGCCGGTGATGGCCATGGCGTTGGGGTTGACGATGACCACCGCGCGCCCGAACTCGTCCTGGAGGCGGCGGGCGTAGTCGATGGCGTCCACGGTCGGCTGATGGCCCTCGCCCAGCATCTGGTTGGTGATCAGCGCCACGCGCTTCACCTCGGCGCGGGGCGGCTGGCGCTTCATGCGGCCGGTCAGCTGGAAGCGGCGGGCCGTCTCCTCGACCATCAGGCGGTAGAAGCGCAGCAGGTCGCCCGAGGCGAAGGCGCCCAGATCGCCGGTGTGCACGGCGCCCTGGTGGATCTGCATCGCCATGCCCCAGAAGGCATAGTGGATCGATGGAATGGAAAAGCGCATCGGCTCGGCCAGCACGGCGCGGGTGATGTTTTCGTAATGGGCCAGATCGCCGGTCAGCAGGAACAGCAGCGATTGCCGCCGCATCACGTCACCCATCGTGTAGCCGGCATCGACCTCGGCGGCGGCGGCGCGGCGGGTCTCGTCGTCGTAGCGGCGGATCAGCCCGGCCAGCGCGTTGACGTTGGCCCAGCCCTCGCCCTGGTTGCTCAGCAGCACCAGCGCGCGGGCGAAGCTCAGCGCCGCGTCGCGGGTGCGGCCGGTGGCGTGCAGCGCGTGGCCCAGATTGGCGTGCAGCAGGGGGGAGGTCCGGTCGCTGGACACCGCCTGCCCGATCAGATCCACCGCCTCCGCCGCGCGGCCGCCTTGCAGCGCGATCACGCCCAGAAGGTGCAGCGCGTCCGGATGGCCGGGCGACAGGGCCAGCACGTCCCGGTAGAGCCGTTCGGCCTCCCCGGTGCGCCCGGCGCGGTGATGCTCGGTCGCGACGGCGAGCGTCTGTTCGATGGTGTCCATGATCGGCGTTCCTGCTGCTCGGTCCGGGGAGGCATATTTACGCGGTTTTAGGAGAGGCGCGCTGAACTTTCCACATGCACCGCGTCACGACATTCTTGAGGCATTGGCTCTGCACGGCAACCCTCGCGGTTGTCGCGGCGGCGATTCCCGCGATTCCCGCAACCGCTCAGGGTGTGGATTCGCTGCAACCGGCCGACCGCCGGATCGTCATCAGCCTCGCCGACCGCCGCCTGTACCTGATGGAGGACGGCGTCGAGTCGCGCTCCTTCCCCGTCGCCATCGGCCGGCCGGGCGTGGCGATTCCGCTGGGCGACAGCACGGTGGTGCGCAAGCGGCGCAACCCGACCTGGCACCCGACCGCCAGCCAGCGCCGCGCCAAGCCGTCGCTGCCCCTGTCGGTGCCGCCGGGACCGAACAACCCGCTCGGCAAGTTCGCGCTGGACCTGGGATGGACGGCCATCGCCATACACGGCACCAACGAACCGGGCTCCATCGGCCGCCGCGTCAGCAGCGGCTGTTTCCGCATGATGCCCGCCGACATCGAGGCGCTGTTCGCCGTCGCCGAGGTCGGCACCCCGGTCCGCGTCGTGGACGTGTCGATGAGGGCGCCGGAGACCGCCCCGTCCCAGCCGGTGAAGGCTGCGCCGAAGCCTCTGCCTCCGGTCCAGGTCGCGAAGACGCCGCCCGCGCGTCCTTCGTCCGCCGTTCTCGTGTCCGCCCCGATTCCTGTCGTGCCGGACCCGCGCTGCCCGACGGCGACGGCGCCCCTGCACCGCATCGTGTGCACCACTCCGGAGCTGGCGTCGCTCGACGGCCGGGCGCGCGGGCTGCAAGAGCGTTTCCTGAAAGGGCTTGTCCCCGAGCGGCGGGCCGCCGCGTCCTACGCGCTGCTTCAGGACGAACGCCGCTTCGATGACCGCATCACCGCGCTCTGCTGGATCCGCAAGGGCAGCGAAGCCGATCCCGCCGTGGCCGCCGCCGCCCAGTCCTGCCTGCGCGCCGCTCTGACCGGCCGGATGGAGGATATACAGAAAAGAATCGATCAGTTGGGCGGCATCGCGACGGTGGCGGAGCGGTGAAATGCACTGTGTTCTTGCCTCAAATTCATTCGACTGCTACGCCGCTGGGGCTTAGCAACCGGGCGCCCGCCGCATGCCGTTGGATTATTACCTGAACATCGCCGCTTCCGGCTTGCTGAACGGGCTCGTCTACGGGCTCGCGGCGCTGGGGCTGTCGGTCATCTTCGGCGTGGTGCGCGTCGTCAATTTCGCCCATGGCGAGATGATGGTCGCCGGCATGTATGGCGCCGTGCTGCTCGCCGGCTTCATCGGGCTGGACCCCATCCTGTCCGCCCCGATCATCGCGCTCGCCCTTTTCGCCTTCGGCTGGGGGTTGCAGCGCGGGCTGGTCAACCGCTTCGTGGAGCGGCCGGAGCACATGCAGTTCATCCTGCTGCTGGGCATCGCCACGATCATCCTGAACGCCATGCTGATGCTGTTCGGTCCGGATTCGCGCAACGTCCAGGTTCCCTACGGCTTCGACACGGTGGAGGTCGGGCCGCTGCTGCTGGACGCCGTGCGGCTGCGCGCGGGCGCTGCGGCCATCGTGGTGGCGGCGGCGCTGTTCGCCTTCTTCCGCTTCAGCCGTCCCGGCAAGGCCATCCGCGCCTGCGCCGACAACCCGCTGGGCGCCCGCGTGGTCGGGCTGAACATCGACGGGCTCTACGCGATGACCTTCGGCATCGGCTCCGCCGTCGTCGGGATCGCGGGGGCGCTGATGACCCTGCTGGTGGACGCGCGGCCGCAGCTGGCGCCGGAATACACGCTGCTCAGCTTCATCATCGTCATCGTCGGCGGCCTCGGCAGCCTGCCGGGCGCCTTGCTCGGCGGCGTGCTGATCGGCATGTCGGAGGCGCTGGCCGGCTTCCTGCTGACGCCCTCGCTCAAGTCGCTGTTCAGCTACGCGGTGCTGATCGTGGTGTTGCTGCTGCGCCCGCAGGGCCTGTTGGGGAGGCGCTCGTGACCCGGCGCGGGATCGTTCTGCTCGCCCTTCTGGGCCTGCTGCTGCTGGTGGCGCCGCTGGTCGCCGACCGCTACGTCGTTTCGGTGCTGACCACCGTGCTGTGGTTCGCCTATGTCGGGCAGGCGTGGAACGTGATGATGGGCTTTTCCGGCCTGCTGTCGCTCGGCCACGCCCTCTATGTCGGGCTCGGCGCCTACGCCAGCGCGGCGCTGTTCGTGCATTTCGGCATCGGCCCGTGGCTCGGCCTGTGGGTGGCGATGCTCGTGGCGATGGCGGCGGGCTGCTTCATCGGGTTCCTCGGCTTCCGATTCGGCGTGCGCGGGGTGCATTTCGCCCTGCTGACCATCGCCTTCGCCGAGGTGGCGCGCATCGCCTTCGACCATGTGCAGTGGCTGGGCGGATCGGGCGGCTTCTTCATTCCGGTCGCGGCGGACGCCGGCAACGATCTGCTGAACCTGCGCGGTTCGCCGACGCTGTTCTACTACGTGATCCTGGCGCTGGTTCTGGGCGCGCTGGCCTTGTCCCGCGTCCTGCTGCACAGCCGCCTCGGCTACCAGTGGCTGGCCATCCGGGAGGAGCCGGAGGCGGCGGAGGCCGTAGGCGTGAACCTGTTCCGCGCGCGCATCGCGGCGGTGGCGGTGTCCTCGGCCCTGACGGCGCTGGGCGGGGTGTTCCAGGCCTTCTACTTCAACAACCTGTTCCCCGAGCAGGTCTTCTCCATGGGCCGCTCCATCGAGATCATCCTGCCGGCCATCGTTGGCGGCATCGGCACGCTGATCGGGCCGATCCTCGGCGCCTTCATCCTGACGCCGCTGGGCGAGGGGCTGACCTTCCTGCTGGAGGTTTCCGGCTTCGACCTGCCGGGCCTGAAGCAGCTGTTCTACGGCGTGGCGCTGGTTGTGATCGTCGTCTATCGGCCGGAAGGCGTCTGGCCCTGGCTGGCGCGCAAGCTCCGCCTGGTCCGCCAGCATGGAGACTCCGCATGACGGCGCTTTTGAACGTCGAAAGGCTCTCCAAGCGCTTTCGCGGCCTGAAGGCCGTGTCCGACGTCAGCTTCTCGGTGCCCCAGGGCTCCATCGTCGCGCTGATCGGCCCGAACGGCGCCGGCAAGACGACGACCTTCAACCTGATCGCCGGCGTCTTTCCGCCCAACGAAGGTTCCGTGCATCTCGCGGGCAAGCCGATCACCGGCCTGAAGCCCGACCGCGTCTGCGCCGCCGGCATCGGCCGCACCTTCCAGATCGTAAAGCCCTTCGGCCAGCTGTCCGTCGAGGAGAATGTCGTGGTCGGCGCGCTCGCCCGCGAACGGTCGGTCGCGGCGGCGCGCGAGCACGCCCGCGCGGTGCTCGAC
>JAEZID010000028.1 GCA_023416195.1 Pseudomonadota bacterium
CGCGCAGATCGCGCGCGTTCTGGTGAACGAGCCGTCGGTCGTGCTGATGGACGAACCGTTCGGCGCGCTGGACGCCCAGACCCGCGAAGTGCTGCAACAGGAAGTGGACCGCCTGCGCCGGACCAACCAGTCGACCTTCATCTTCGTCACCCACGACATCTGGGAGGCCATCACGCTGGGCGACCGGGTGGTGACGATGACCGCCGGCCCCCGCGCAGGGATCAAGTCGATCAAGACCATCGACCTGCCGCACCCGCGCGACCACGCCGATCCGGCGGCGGTCGAGGTCTACCGCGAGCTGCGCGACGGCATCGCGGTCGAGGTCGACAAGGTCCTGCGTGCACAACAGGCCGCCTAGCGGGCGCCACCTTTCATCCGGAGACGCGACGTGAGTAGCGCATACAGCAACGTGGTTCCCGCCATTCCCGACTGGAAGCTGCCCTACAAGAAGCAGTTCGGCCGGTTCCTGCTGGCGTTTGCCTCGGTGGCCGGCGGCATCGCCCTCTGGGGCCTCGCCAGCCTGGGCACCAACCCCCTCTTCCTGCCGTCGCCGGCCCTGACCTTCACCTCCGCGATCGAGCTGGTGCAGGACGGGACCGGGTGGGATTCGATCGTGGCCTCGACCTTCCGTATCCTCACCGGCTGGGGGCTGGGCGTGGTCGTCGGCGTTCCGGTCGGCATCCTGATGGGGCATTTCCGCTGGGTCCGGCAGATGCTCGACCCCTATACGGAGTTCTTCCGCTTCGTTCCCCCCATCGCCTTCGTCACGCTGGCGGTGATCTGGCTGGGGCCGGACGAGCTGTCGAAGATCGCGCTGATCTTCTACACGACGGTCTTCATCGTCACCATCAACACCATGGCCGGCGTGCAGTCCGCCGACGAGATCCGCCTGCGGGCCGCCCGCGCGCTGGGCGCCGGCACGCTGCGGACGGTCATGACCGTGGTCGTCCCGTCGAGCGTGCCGTTCATGGTCACCGGCGCGCGTCTGGCGATGGGCAACTCGTTCCTCACCATCGTCTCGGCCGAGATCGTCTCGGCGCAGGAAGGCCTGGGCGCGCTGATCTGGACCGCCCGCAACTACGGGCGGACCGAATGGGTCTTCGTGGGCATCATCACCCTCGGGCTGCTGGGCTACGCCTTCGACCGGATCGTCCGCTACTCGACCCGGCGCCTGCTGAGCCGCTACCGCGTCAACGTCTGAACCGGCACCATCTGAACCAGCGCCCGAAGGGGCGAAATGGGGGCAAGTCTCATCCGGTTCATCACCTTGCACAGCCGATGAGGGCCATCGGCTGTGCAAGGAATCCAACGATGCGACGGAGCGGATGCGCCTTCGGATCAACGGACTTTAAGCTTCCCCCCGGAGAGTGGACACCGGGTTATGCGGCCCGAAGCTCGGCCTGCTCTGGAGTGATGTAGCCAAGAGCCGAGTGAATCCGCTGACGATTGTCGTAGCCTTCGATGCAGCCGAACAGGTTCCGTTTGGCGGCGTCGCGTGTCGCGTACTGCTGATGATGGACGAGTTCCGATGTCATGCTCCCGAAGAAACTCTCCATAGGCGCGTTGTCCCAACATTTTCCTTGCGGCTCATGGACGGCACGATGCCGTGGGCCTTCAGGGCTTTGCGGTACTCCGCCGCGGCAAATTGACTGCCGCGGTCGGAGTGGTGCAGGAGGCCGGGCGCGGGCCGCCGGCGTTGGATCGCCATGGTCAGGGCGGCCAGCGGCAGCTCGGTGCGCATGTGGTCGCGCATTGCCCAGCCGACCACTTTGTGGCTGAACAGGTCGAGGATGACGGCCAGGTACAACCAGCCCTCATCGGTGGGCACGTACGTGATATCGGTGAGCCAGACCGCGTTCGGCCGCGTGGCCGTGAAGTGGCGATCGAGCAAGTTGGGCGCGATCGGCAGGGCGTGGTTGCTGTCGGTGATGCAGACGCGGAATGCGCGCCGACGCTGGGCGCGGATGCCGTGGTGATGCATGAGGCGTTCGACCCGGCCACGGCTGACCGTCCGGCCCTGGGCGCGCAGGGCGGCATGAATGCGCGGGGCGCCGTAGCGCTTACGGTGCTGCTCGTGCAGTTGCCGAATGTCGGCCAGCAGCTGCCGGTTCGCCGCCTTGCGCGGGCTCTCCGGCCGCGAGCGCCAAGCATAGTAGCCCGAAGGCGAGACTTCCAGTGCCGCGCACAGCACACGGACCGGGTAGTCGGCGCGGCAGTCCTCGATGATCCGGAACCTCATTTCAGTGGCTCAGAGAACATTGAGACAGCTTTTTTAGAATGTCTCGTTCCATGCAGACGCGCTCCAGTTCGCGCTTCAAACGGGCAATCTCCGCCGCCGGCTGTGTGGGGAGCTGCGACGCCCCTCCTGGCCGGGCAACGCGCCGGCGCCAGGTGCGCAGCACCGAAGGCTGGATATCCAGCTCCTTGGCGATGTGCTCCAACGGCCGCCCACTGCTTTCCATCAGGGCGACCGCTTCCTGCTTGAACTCGTCCGTAAAGAAGCGCCGTGACTTCGTCATCTTTCACCTCTTCGCTCCCAACCGGAGCTTACAGAGGTGTCCACTGAATCCGGGGAGAGCCATCAACGACATCCCCCAGACCCGCCTGCACGAACTCCCGCCCTGGGAGTGGAAGCCAGCCTGACCGCGGCACTCACGGGAAGCTTACTACCCTTCGCACCCAAGCCCAATTGCGCACCGACCTCCCTCCGGGCTTTCAGCTTCGGCGCATGAGCCACCATTCTCCGGCGGCGCAGGCCACAAGTATGACCGCGCCGAGGACGAGCGCGTTGGGTTGCTCGCGGCCCAGGCTGACGGCAGAGCCGAGCAGCACGCATCCCATTGAGGTCGCTCCGAGGATGATGAACAGGCGTCGTCCACCCGCTTCATGGCGCAGGCGCCAATGCGCCGCGAACACGGAAATATAGGCCATTAGGAAGAACATTCCGGCGAGGCTCGCAATCGCACTCAGTGGAAACGCCAGAACAAGGATCAGCGCCGCGGCGACTGAACTGGCAAAGCCGAGCGGAGCGTGCAGGACGACACGGCCGAAGGCGCGGGGAAGCGTGCCCTGCCGGCCAAGATCGGCGTTGAGATTAAGGATGCTGAACAGGGTCGCGTTGGTGGCCGAGGCCGTCGCCAGCAGTCCCCCGAAGGTCACGATGATGTAGCCGATCCGACCCAGCGCCGGGCGGGCCGCTACGGCGACGGCTGAATCGGCGTAGCGCCGGAGTTCATCCGTCGAGAGATTGCCGAGAACGACCGCCGCGAGCGCCAGATAGAAGAAAATGACCAGGACGATCGCGATGAAGATCGCCCGCGGCATGGTCTTCCGGGGGGCGGCGACGCTTGCGGAAGCGTTCGCCATCATGCCGAAGCCGGCGTAGGCGAAGAAGGTCAGCCCTATGCTCGACATCAGCGTCGTCCAGCCGACGCCCGGCATCCTGACGAGAAGCTCCGGATCGAAGCGGTCCAGGCTCGCGCCGATGAGCAGCACGAGTACGCCGAGCTTGGCGACGACGAGCGCGATTTCGATGCGCCCGACCGTGCCGGTGCTCACCATGTTGATGCCGGCGATGGCGAGCACCATGAGAATCGTCAAGACGTCGGCGGCCAGGGAACCGGCGGGCGCGTCGAAGGCCAACTGGGCGGCGTAGACGCCGAAGCTCTTGCCGACCACCGCGACCGTGACGACAAGCGTCACGAGGTAGACAAGCGACACGGTCCTTGCAAACAGGCTGCCGGGAAATGCCTCGGCCAGATAGTCGATCAGCCCGCCTCGACCGGGATAGCGTGCCGACAGCCGCGCGAACGAGCTGCCTGCGAGCAGCGCGATGACGCCTCCCGCCAGAAAGCTCAGGAGGACATCCTTGCCGGCGATCAGAGTCGCCTGCCCGAGCAGGGCAAAAATGCCAGCGCCGATCATCGATCCGATGCCGAGCGCCACCACGCCCCATAGGCTCATTACCGCTGGCATCTTCTGCGGCGTGGCGCCGACCGCTTTCGCCGCCTGATGATATGCCGTCCGGAGACGCCGTCGTGCGATGACAGACCTCCCTTGGAGTGCTCCCGCGCAAGAGGTTCGGGCAGGATCAAGCTGTTCGCGGCTGATAGAGATTGCAGCCGAGTTCCTTGGCCACGGCGGCCACGGCGGCCAAGCCGCGGACGCTGTTGCCGGCGGGGTCCAGGGGCGGCGAGAAGGCCGCGATGGCCAATTCTCCGGGAACGACCGCGAGCACACCGCCGCCGACGCCGCTCTTGCCCGGCAAACCGACGTCGTAGGCCCAATCGCCGGACGCCGTGTAGAACCCTTCCATGGCCATTTCCGCGAGGATGGGTGCGGTGTTCCGGGCGTCGATCACCCGCTGCTTGGTGACCGGGTTGACCCCACCGGCGGCGAGCGTCGCCCCCATGGTCGCCAGATCGGCCGCCGTCACCAGCGTCGAGCACTGGCGTGTGTAGATGTCGACCGCCAGCATCGGGTCGCTGTAGCAGGTGCCGGCGCTGTACAGCAGCCACGCGATGGCCCTGTTGTGGAAGTTGGTCGTTTGCTCGGAGCGGTTCACCTCGTCGCTGAGCGCGATCGCGCGGCCGGCGAAGCGGCTCTGGCAATCGAGGATGGCGGCCCATCGGGCGTCGGCGCTGTTGCCGGGCACGAGGCTGGCCGTCGCGATGGCCCCGGCGTTGACGAGCGGCGACAGCGGCCGGCCCCTGTGCAGTTCGAGCGCAATGACCGAGTTGAAGGGCAGGCCGGTGGGGTCGGCGCCGACCTTGTTATGGACTCCGTCGGCGCCGATCGTTTCCATGACAAGCGCCAGGGTGAAGACCTTGGAAATGGATTCGATGGCGAAGGCGAAATCGGCGTCGCCGGTCTTGAACAGCTGTCCGTCGGCGGTGACCACGGCCAGCCCGAACAGGTCGGAGGGCACCGAGGCCAGGAATGGAATGTAGTCGGCGTTCTTGCCGCCCTTCGCTGCAACCCCGGCGGAATGCCCCGCCTGCAGCGCCTTTTCTATGGTGTCTGGGGCGATGGTGTCTCGGGTGAAGGGCATGTCCGTTGCCTCCGAGAAGGTGCCCGACGCCAGCCTGCAGGGCTGCACCGCCGGGCAGTTCGTCCGTGATCGGCGTCAGTGTTCGGGATGCGTGCCTTGCATCGTCGTCCGGGCGGGCGGCTCACGGCCGTCCCTTTGCCAGTTGAAGGGCTCGAAATCCGCCGCCCCTTCGCTCGTCCGCCAATGCGGTTTGCGCATCGCGTAGATGATCAGCGGGATGGCAACGAAGACGACGTTGCCCGCGATCAGGATCCAGACATAGGTGCTGGGGCTGCCGACGGCGATCTGCGAAGGCGGCACGAAGCTCAGCACGAAGGCGATGAGCGAACCGAGGAAGCCCACGCCGGCGAACAGCCACATGCCGAACCCGCCAAAGGGCACCCGGTAGGGGCGTGGCGTGTCCGGCTCGCTGTAGCGCAGGCGGATCGCGGCCGCGAACATCAGCAGATACATGATGAGGTAAAGGGTCACCGTCAGCTGGCTCAGGATCTGATAGGCGGCCTGGACCGACGGCAGGACGACGAACATGATCGACAGGAAGGTGACGATGAGTCCCTGCACGATCAGGATGTGGCTCGGCGCACCGTGTTCGTTGAGCTTCTGGAAGAAGGGCGGCAGATAGCCGGCGCGCCCGACGACCACGAGACCGCTCGACGGGCCGGCGACCCACACCGTGACGCTGCCCAGAACACCGAAGGCCAGGGCTATGGCGATGATCGGCGACAGCCAGTTCATGCCGAGAAACGCGAAGAAATCATTGTAGGAAATCAGCAGGCTCTGGACCAGATTGATCTGGCTGCTCGGGATGATGAAGGCGATGGCCAGTGT
>JAEZID010000044.1 GCA_023416195.1 Pseudomonadota bacterium
GCTTCAGGAAGCGATCATTCGGAAATACATGCCCGCCGGATTCGACCCGACCGTCATCGCCGAGAGCGCCGCGATGGTCCGCCTGCTGCGCGAGCTGGCGGACGCGACGCCGCCCGATCCCGACCCGCGGAGCTGACGGGCTTCGCCGGGGCCGCCTCCTTCCAGGCCATCTCCCTCCACTGCCCCGGCGCCAGCCCGTCCAGCGTCCAGCCGCCGATCGACCAGCGGATCAGGCGCAGGGTCGGAAAGCCGACCGCCGCCGTCATGCGACGGACCTGCCGGTTGCGGCCCTCGCGCAGGGTCAGCGCGATCCAGCTGGTCGGGATGCTGGCGCGGTAGCGCACCGGCGGGTCGCGCGGCCAGAGGTCGGCCGGCTCCTCCATCATCCGGGCCTCGGCCGGCAGGGTCGGGCCGTCGTTCAGCGTCACGCCGTCGCGCAGGCGTTGCAACGCCTCCTCGGTCGGGACGCCCTCCACCTGCACCCAATAGGTCTTCGGCAGCTTGTGCCTGGGCGAGGCGATGCGGGCGATCAGCGCGCCGTCGTCGCTCAGCGCCAACAGGCCCTCGCTGTCGCGGTCGAGCCGGCCGGCGGCGTAGACGCCCTTCACCGGAACATGGTCGGCCAGCGTCGGGCGGCCCTGGTCGTCGGTGAATTGCGGCAGCACGCCATAGGGCTTGTTCAGCAGGATCAGACGGGGCACGGTTGGCTCAAAGGGTTCGAGAACGAACGACAACACGACAGCTTTCAATGATACAGCTTTCAATGATACAGGGGTTTGCATCGTGACGCTTCTTTTCTGCTCCACCACCGACGAGCCCGGGCGCTGGCCGGAGGAACTGGGCAAACGCCTGCCCGATCTGGAGGTCCGCTACTGGCCGGACCTGATCGGGAATGGCGGGGACCCGGCGGACATCGACATGGCGCTGGTGTGGAAGCCGCCGCACGGCCTGCTGGCCAGCCTGCCGAACCTGAAGCTGATCGTGTCGCTGGGCGCGGGGGTGGAAAGTCTGCTGCTCGACCCCACCCTGCCGGATGTGCCGCTGGTCCGCATGGTGTCGGACGGGCTGACCGTGGACATGGCCGGCTACGTCGCCCTTCAGGTGCTGCGCTGGCACCGGCAGCTGGACGCGTACAAGGATCTGCAACAGGCCGGCAGCTGGAAGCCGCTGGGCCACAAGCCGGCCTCGGAGGTCAGCGTCGGCATCCTGGGGCTGGGCGAACTGGGCACCGCCTCGGCCAAGACGCTGCTGAGCATGGACTACCGCGTGCTGGGCTGGAGCCGTTCGCCGAAGGCCCTGGACGGGGTGGAAGGCTTCGCCGGGCCGGAGGGGCTGGCGGCGATGCTGCCGCAATGCGACCTGCTGGTCTGCCTGCTGCCGCTGACGCCGGACACCCAGGGCATCCTGAACCGCGACCTGTTCGCCGCCCTGCCCCAGGGGGCTGTGGTCGTCAACGCCGCGCGCGGCGGGCATCTGGTCGAGGACGATCTGCTGGCGGCGCTGGACAGCGGTCATCTGGCCGGGGCCAGCCTGGACGTCTTCGTGGACGAACCGCTGCCGGAGGGGCACCCGTTCTGGCGCCACCCGAAGGTGCACGTCACGCCGCACGTCGCCGCAATCACCCACGCCTCGCGCTCCGCCGACGTGGTGGCCGAGGCGGTCCGCGCCTTCCGCGAGGGGCGGCCCCTGCCGAATCTCGTGGACCGCTCCAAGGGATACTGAGGGGGTTATTGAGGAGTCGGGTTTAAACCGCTTCGCTGGGGACGGGGGTTTTGGCGGGCTTCAGTTCCGCCTCAAGCCTCGCCTTGGCGGCGGCGGCCATCTCCTCCTCCGCCCGAACCTTCGCCATGTCCTCCGGCGCGACGGCCCCGGCGGCGATGACCAGTTCGGCGAAGTCGGAAAGGAAGACGCTGCCCTTGACCGTGCGCTGGACGAGCACGTTGCGCTTGTCCTCGGTGTCGCGCTTGCGCTTGACGAAGCCCAGCAGCGACAGCCGGTCGAGCGCGCGGGTGACGGCGGGCTTGGAGATGTTCAGCGTGGCAGCCAGCCCGCGCACGGTGTGCGGCGGGTCGGTCAGGTAGATCTGCAACATGATCGCCATCTGGCGGGCCGACAAATCCGGCCCATCCTGCCGCACGCTGGCAACCAGCGCGGTGCGCCACAACCCGAGCGCCTTGAGGTTTCGTGCCATGCTTACCCCCGCGAGCCGCATCCGGATCCCGCCCCCGGACGCGCGGCCCCGAGTTTTGCCCAACCCCGCCCAAACAGGCAAGCGTTTCGGAGCCGGATCGAATTGGTCACGGAGTCGCGGGGAAGTCCATCAACAATGGCCCCCACCCTAACCCTCCCCCGCTGCGCAGGGGAGGGTGGGGGCAAGTGCGGCGTTTAGTAAATAAGCTCGTTCTCGCCGCCACCCTCGGCGATGACGATCTCGCCGCGCGCCGCCAGGTCCTTGGCGAGCTGGACCATGTACATCTGCGACTCGTCCACCTCGCGGACGCGGACCGGGCCCATGGCCGCCATGTCTTCGCGCAGGATCTTCGCGGCACGCTCGGACATGTTGGAGAAGAACAGATCCTTCAGCGTCTCCGACGCGCCCTTCAGGGCGGTGGCGAGCTTCTGCTTGTCCACGCTGCGCAGCAGGGTCTGGACGCCGGACGGGTCCATCTTCGACAGATCCTCGAAGGTGAACATCAGCGACTTGATGCGCTCGGCGCTGTCGCGGTTGCGTTCCTCCAGGGCCGCCATGAAGCGGTGTTCGGTCGTGCGGTCCAGGCCGTTGAAGATTTCCGCCAGCATCTCGTGGCTGTCGCGGCGGCTGGTGCGGGCGAGGTTGGTCATGAACTCGGTGCGCAGCGTGCGCTCGACGTCGTCCAGAACCTCCTTCTGCACGGCCTCCATGCGCAGCATGCGCATGATGACTTCCATCGCGAAGCTTTCCGGCAGCTGGGTCAGCACGCGGCCCGCATGCTCCGGCCGGATCTTGGAGAGCACCACGGCGACGGTCTGCGGATACTCGTTCTTCAGATAGTTGGAGAGGACCGATTCGTTGACGTTCGCCAGCTTGTCCCACATGGTCCGGCCGGCCGGACCACGGATTTCCTCCATGATCTGGTCGACCTTGTCCTTGGGCAGGGTCTTCATCAGCAGGCGTTCGGTCGAGTCGAACGAGCCGACCAGCGAGCCGGTGGCCGACATCTGCTCCGCGAACTCGACGAACAGACGCTCGATGAGATTGGCGGACACCGTGCCCAGGTTCGCCATGACCTGGGACAGCTCCTTGATCTCCTCGTCGTCCATCATCGAGAAGAGCTTCGTCGAATGCTCCTCGCCCAGCGCCAGCATCAGGATGGCGGCCTTCTCCGGACCGGTGAGGGTACGGTAGTCCTCGCGAACCTTCAGCGCCATGAATCGGTCTCCACCACATCACCGGACGCACGATTCCGCCGGTCGTAACGCAATCGTTTTAAACCTTTCCGAATCGCCGATCCACCCCCGCGCGCGGGCACGGGGGTGACAATTTTAACCATACCCGATCAGGGGCCGCCGCTCAGGCCTTGCCGAAGCGCTTGGCGATCACGGCGTAGGCGGCGCGCAGGCCCAGCGCCTCGCCGCCCTCCGGCCGGCCGGGGCGGGCCGAACCGTTCCAGGCGTAGGTGTCGAGATGCGCCCAGGGGGTTTCCTTCGACACGAACTCCTGAAGGAACAGGCCGGCGGTGATGGCGCCCGCGAAGCCGTTGCTGGTCACGTTGCCGATGTCGGCGACCTTGCTGTCCAACCCCTTGCGGTAGGGCGCCCACAGCGGCAGGCGCCACAGCGGGTCGTTCTCCGCCTCGCCGGCGGCCAGCAGGTCGTTGGCGAGCGCGTCGTCGTTGCAGAGAAGCGCCGGCAGGTCGGGGCCGAGCGCCACGCGCGCCGCCCCGGTCAGGGTGGCAAAGTCGATGATGAGGTCGGGCTTTTCCGAATCCGCCTCGGCCAGGGCGTCGCACAGGATCAGGCGGCCCTCGGCGTCGGTGTTGCCGACCTCCACGGTCAGGCCCTTGCGGGTCTTCAGCACGTCCATCGGCTTGAAGGCGTTGCCGGAGATGACGTTCTCGACGGCGGGCACCAGCACGCGCAGGCGCACCGGCAGGCCGGCCATCATGATCATGCGGCCGAGCGCCAGCGCGTGCGCCGCCCCGCCCATGTCCTTCTTCATCATCAGCATGGCCGAGGACGGCTTGATGTCCAGGCCGCCGCTGTCGAAGCAGACACCCTTGCCGACGATGGTCACCTTGGGGTGGGTCGGGTGGCCCCAGCGCAGGTCGATCAGCCGGGGCGCGCGCGGGCTCGCCCGGCCGACGGCGTGGATGGCCGGATAGTCGCGGTCGAGCAGGCCGTCGCCGACGATGACGTCCAGCCCCGCCTCGAACTCCTCGGCCAGCAGGGCGGCGGTCTCGGCGAGCTGGGCCGGGCCGAGGTCGTTGGCCGGCGTGTTGACGAGATCGCGCACGAGGTAGGTGGCCGTCGCGGCGCGCTCCACCTCGCCATGGTCGGCGTTTTTCGGCCAGATCAGGTTGGCGAAGGTCTTGTCAGACTTCTTGTAGCGGCCGAAGCGGTAGCTGCCCAGCGCCCAGCCCAGCGCGGCCCGGGTGGCGGCGCGGCGGTCCAGATCGGCGTCGATGCGGTAGCTGCCCGGCGGCAGGCTGGCCGGCAGGCCGGCGAAGGCCCAGAGGTCGTCGAGCGCCGAGACGCCGACCAGCACGCGGGCGATCTTGCCGTCATCCCCCGGCAGACAGGCGGTGGCGCCCGCCTCCGCCCCGAAATTCAGCGCCTTGACCCAGGCGGCCGTGGCGGGGGGCTGGGCGGCCAGCCAGCCGGACAGGTCGGCCTTGGTCAGCGGGGTGATGGCAACGGTGTCGGTGCCGGCCGTGGCAAGCAGGGTGGCGAGCAAGACGGGCGTCCTTCGTCTGACTTTGAAAACAGGGACAGGAGGATGGCGCGCCGGGGCGGGCCTGAAAAGGGGGAATGAGGGCGATCTTGCCCCCAAGGGGTGATCGGGTATGCTCCGGTTCTCGCCTGCAACCGGGGACATACGATGACCGACCTGACCCTCATCATCGGCAACAAGGCCTATTCGTCCTGGTCCCTGCGGCCCTGGCTGGCGCTGAAGCACATCGGCCGGCCGTTCGCGGAGGTGGTGATCCCGCTGCTCCAGCCGGACAGCAAGGCGCGCATCCTGGAGCATTCGCCGGCCGGCAAGGTGCCCGCGCTGAAGCATGGCGACCGGGTGATCTGGGATTCCCTGGCGATCTGCGAGTATCTGGCGGAAACCTTCCCCGAGGCGGCGCTGTGGCCCGACGACGCCCACGCCCGCGCGGTGGCGCGCTCGGTGTCGGCGGAGATGCATTCGGGCTTCGTCGCCCTGCGCACGCACATGCCCATGAGCCTAAAGACCATGCGCCCCGGCGTCGGCCGCAACCCGGACAGCGAGGCCGACATCGCCCGCGTGACGGCGATCTGGCGCGAGACGCGGGAGCGGTTCGGGACGGGCGGGCCGTTCCTGTTCGGCCGCTTCTCCATCGCCGACGCCATGTACGCGCCGGTGGTGACGCGCCTCGTCACCTACGGGGTCGAGCTGGACGGCGTCTGCCGGGACTATGTGGAAACGGTGCGCACCTTCCCGCCCATGCGGGAATGGACCGCCGCCGCCGAGGCCGAGCCCTGGGTCATCCCGGTCGAGGATCTCTAAGGCGGGGCGCTTTGAGCAGCCCCCTGCGATAAGCCCCTGCGGCGGGCCCCCACCCTAACCCTCCCCCATGCTGCGCACGGGGGAGGGAATTGGCGCAGAATTCTCCTTCCCCCGCCGAAGGTGGGGGAAGGTCGGGATGGGGGCCCGGCTACTGCGACGGGCCCGACGTCGGCTCGTTGGCAGCGTTGCCAGCAAGGCCGACCTCGCGATAGTAGCGCTCGGCGCCGGGGTGCAGAGGGACCGACACGTTGGCGATGGCCTTCGTCGGGTCGAAGCTGCGCCCCTTCGGGTGGCCTTCGATCAGCAGACGGCGCGTGTTCTCGTGCCACAGGGCCTTGGTGACGGCGTGGATCAGGTCCGGGTCGCGGTCGGCGCGGACCAGCAGTTCGGCCCCGACCCCCAGCGTCGGCGTGGCCGGCACGCCGGGATAGGTGTCCGCAGGGATGGTCAGTTCCGTGTAGAATCGCTGCCGGGCGCGCAGGCGGTCGGCCATTTCGCCGTCCAGCGGCAGCAGCCGGATCGGCACGCGCGCCGCCACGTCGCTGACCGCCGCCACGGGCCAGCCCCCAACCATGAAGAAAGCGTCCAGTTCGCCCTTCGCCAAACGGTCGGCCGCCGTGCCGGGCTTCAGGTAGGCGGGCTTCATCTCCGCCTCCTTCACGCCGAAGGCATCCAGGATCTGGCGCGCCACGACCAGCGTGCCGGACCCCTCCTCGCCCAGCGACACCGCCCTGCCCTTCAGGTCGGCGATGCTGTGCAGGTCGCTGTCGGCGCGGACCACCAGCTGGACCGCCTCCGAATAGAGCATGCCGAGGGAGCGCAGCGCCTCGAAGGGCGGCTTGCCGGCGAAGGTGCCGGTGCCGGTGTAGGCCAAATAGGCGATGTCGGCCTGCGAAAGTCCGGCCTCCACGCCGCCGGAGCGCAGCAACTCGATGTTCTCGACGGAGCCCAGCGTCGCCTGCGCCACCGCGATCAGGCCCGGCACGCCGCAGCTGCCGCCCCGGTCGCAGGGGCGCGAACCCGGCGGGTTGGAGATGGCGTTGGCGATCAGCCCGCCGATCGGGAAATAGGTGCCCGACGTGGTGCCCGTGCCGATGCGGAAATAGCGGATGTCCTGCGCGGCCAGCCGGCCGGGCAAACCGCCCAGCAGACCCAGCAGAAAGGATCCGGCCAGCCCCGCCAGAACATGACGGCGATGGGGGCGGCGATGGGGGCCTTTCGGCAAAAGGCGGGTGTTGGCTCCTGCGCGCGGCACCGGCGGGTCCACCCTTCCTGCTGGAATCGGATTTGAGGAAACGCCTCTACAAGAAATGCCAGCACGCGGCGCTTTTCAAGGCGGCAAGGGCTAAAAGGTGCCCAGCAGATCAAGAAGACCGACGAGTGCTACCGCGCCGCCACACACCTGCACCGCCCGCCCCGACACCGCCTGCCCCAGAACCGCCGACAGGCCGAGCCCGGCGCAGGCGACCAGCAGCAGCCCCGCCGCGTAGCCGGCCCAGAACAGCGGGCCGCCCATGTGCACATAGCCGTGGAAGACGGCGGCCACCGCCACGATCAGCACCGCCAGCACCAGCGGCACCCGCAGGACGGCGGCGACCAGAACGCCCATCAGGATGAGGGACGCCGCCAGCCCCTCCCCCGCGTAGGGCAGGCGCACGTCGAACTGGGCGGCGAGCCCGGCGGCCAGCGCCGCCGTCAGGGCGGAGACCGGCAGTTGCCACACGGCCGCCCCGCCGTTCTGCCCGGCCCAGATGCCGATGGCGAGGAAACCCAGCAGATGTTGCAGGACCCACACCGGCTCGGTCAGGCCAGTGCCGAACGGCCCGGTCACCGTCACCCGCGCCAGCGCGGGCGCGGCCGTCAGCCCGATCGCCAGAACCGCCAGCAGTACCGACCGGATCGCCGCCATACCCCTACCCCCTTCGCGCACCGTTGCGCCGGTATGGCGGCGGGCGCGGGTGGGGTCAAGTGACCAACGTCACCGGCCTTTTCAGCGGCCTTCTCACCAGCCTTTTCAGCGGCCGAGCGGGCTGGTCCCGTACTGGCGCAGGTCCTGTTCCTTGCGCATCAGATCGCGCTGTTGCAGCGGGTCGAGCTGGCCCATGGCGTCGTCCGTGCGCAGGCGATCCACCTCCGGGCGCATCAGGTCGTACTTGAAGCGGTCGGTCATCGCCTCGGTCGAAGGCGCGGTGGGCTGCGGCCGTGGCGTCGGCATGTCGACGGCCGGCGGCGGCGGTGGCGAGGAACTGCCCCGGCGGCGCTGCGGGGCGGGTTGCTGCTGAGGAGGCTGCGGCCCCGTTTCCTGCGCCATCCTTTGCAGTCCGGGCCGGGCCGCATCGGGCCGTGCGTTCTCCTCGGCCTGGAGCTGGCGCAGGGTCTTGCGCTCGCCACCCGGCGTGTAGGTCTGCGTGCGGACGGGTGAGACGGACTGGGCCTGGCCGGGCGTCTCGTCCCGAATCTCCGCCGTCGCGCAGGCGGTGAGCAGCAACGCGGCGGCGAGACACAATGGATGCGGTTTCATTCCAAGAATGTCGTCCTCCGCCCGGACGGGGACAAGATGCTCCAGGCGGGGTCAGCCAATATCCCATGCGCGTGGATCGCGCGTGCGGACTCCCCTCCGCCGCTGTTTGCCGCTATCATGTTCCTGATTTGTTCTAAATGATCCATTTCAAGCGATCCAACGGCGGGAAGGAGGACGGTTATGGCGCGGCGCATCGTATCGCTTTGGCTGCCACGGCTGTCCACCGACGCGCATGTCCGCCGCTTTCCGGATCTGCGGGACCGGCCGCTGGCCGCCGTTCTGGCGGAGCGCGGGCGGCTCGCCGTCGCCGCCGTGAACCGGGCGGCGGAAGCGGCCGGGGTGTTGCCGGGCATGACCCTGGCCGACGCCCGCGCCGTCGAACCGGCTCTGGCCGTCCTCGACGCCGAACCCGAGTCGGACGCGCGGCTGCTGGAACGGCTCGCCGCGTGGTGCACCCGCTACACGCCCTGGACGGCGCCGGACGGAACCGATGGGGTGGTGTTGGACATCACCGGATGCGCCCACCTGTTCGGCGGCGAGCGGACCTTGCTGACCGACCTGAAGACGCGGCTGGCGGCGAGCGGCTTCGAGTCGCGCGCCGCGCTGGCCGACACCCCAGCGGCGGCCTGGGCCGTCGCGCGGTTCGCCCTTCTTACCCTCTCCCCAGAGGGGTGGGAGGTTGTTATCTCCCCCACCCAACAACGCGCCGCCCTCGATCCGCTGCCGGTCGCCGCGTTGCGCCTGCCCGCCACCGCCGTGGAGGGATTGGCCGCGGTAGGCCTGCGGCGCATCGGCGATCTGCACGCCATGCCGCGCGCCGCGCTGGCGGCCCGATTCGGGACGGCGGTGGCTCGGCGGCTCGATCAGGCGCTCGGACGGCTGGACGAGCCAGTGTCGCCGCGCATGCCGGTGCCGCCGCACAGCGTGCGCCTCGCCCTGCCCGAGCCGATCTCGACGCCCGAGGCTATCGCCGGCGCCGTCCGGCATCTGCTGGACAGGCTCGGCGCCGGGCTGGAGGCGGCGCAGGAGGGCGCCCGTCGCCTGCTGTTGGAGGCGCATCGGGTGGACCGCCGGCTGGAGGACCCGCCGCAGACGCTCGCCAT
>JAEZID010000046.1 GCA_023416195.1 Pseudomonadota bacterium
GCCGATGGCGTTGGCGAGGTTGATGTTGGGGACGACGCCGTGGTGCAGCAGCAGCGTGTCGGCCGGGACGCGCGCCTCCGCCCCGTCGCCCTGGCGGTAGACGACGGACTGCACGCGCCCGTCGCCCTCCGCGCGGAGCGCGGTGACGTTGCCGATCACCTTGACCTTGCGGCGGACCTCCAGCAGCAGCTTCAGGCCCTTGCCGATGTAGCCGGAGCGCAGGAACTCGGTCATGTGCGGCATCGCCTGCCGCCAGTTCTCGCGCGGGGTGGTGTCGAGGATCGTGTCGATGCGCGCCCCGGCGCGCAGATACTGCCACGCCAGCAGCCACAGCAGCGGCCCCGTGCCCGCCAGCACCACGTTGCCCGACGCGACGAGGCCGGAGGTTTTCAGCAGGATCTGCGCGGCACCCGCGCCCATCACGCCCGGCAGGGTCCAGCCGGGAATGGCGAAGGGCCGCTCCAGCGCGCCAGTGGCGAGGATGATGTGCTTGGCCGGCATCAGGCGGGCCGCCCCTTCCCGCGACAGGCCGATCTCCAGCCCGCGCGAGACGCTCCACACCGTGCTGCCGGGCAGATAGTCGGCGCCGCTGTCGCGGAACGGCCCCACGAGGTCGGCGCCGTGCCAGTAGTCGGATCCCAGAACGCTGGGGTTGCGCACCGGGGATTGGGTGATGGCCCGGTAGATCTGGCCGCCGGGGGCGGGCTGCTCGTCCAGCAGGACGGTGGACAGGCCACGCTTCGCCGCCAGCGTGGCGGCGGCCAGACCGGCCGGCCCGGCGCCGATCACGGCAAGGTCGTAACGTGTCGTCATCGGGCGATCTCCCGCTTGCCGTTCTGGGTCTCGACCCGCATGCCGGGACGGACGCGCACCTGGCAGCCCTGCTGGTTGCCCACGTCGTCGATGGTGACGAGGCAGTCGAAGCACACGCCCATCATGCAGTAGGGCGCGCGCGGGGCGCCGGACACCGGCGTGGACCGGCAGGTCCGCACCCCGTTGGCGAAGAGGGCGGCGGCGACGCTGTCGCCGGACAGCGCCTCGGCCGGGCGCCCGTCGATGGTGAAGGAGACGCGCTCGCCGGACGCGTTAGGCAGCCTTTGGAACATCGAACCTCCGGGCGCTGAAGACGGTGAACTCCTCGGGCAGGCGGCCGGCCGCGATGTGCGGCGCCAGCGCGAGGGCATGGTTGGCGGCGAGGGTCACGCCGCTGTGGCAAGTGGCGACGAAGGCGCCGGGCGCGCTGGTCGACTGTTCGTAGATCGGGAAGCCGTCCGGGCTCATGACGCGCAGCGCCGCCCAGGTCCGCACGACGTTCAGCCTGCCGAGCAGCGGGAAGATGCGGATGGCGCGCTCCGCGATGGTGGAGGTGACGCCGTTGCGCACCGTGGTGTCGAAGCCGACATCCTCGAAGCTGTCGCCGATCATCACCCCGCCCTCGTCGGTCTGGCGGATGTAGCCGACCGGGAACTTCAGGAAGGGCGCGGTCTTCTCCGTCACGATGATGTGGCCGCGTTCCGGCCGCACGGGCGCGGACAGCCCGACCATCGGCGCCAGCCGCGCGCTGTCGTGGCCGGCGGCGAGCACGACCTTGCCGGCGCCCACCTCCCCGGCCGACGTGATCAGGCGGAAGCCGCCGTCGCGCGGCTCGATCCGCTCCACCCGGTGGTTGGGCAGGTAGGCGGCGCCGTGCAGGCTGAGGCCCGCGTGCAGCGCGCGCAGCAGCCGCAGCGAGTTGCAGTGGCCGTCGAGCGCGCAATAGCTCGCCCCGACCACGTCCTTGCCGATGTAGGGCATTTCCTTCGCGACGGCGGCGCGGTCCAGCATCTCGTAGTCGTAGCGGACCATGGAGGGCTGGTTGTGCAGCCGGCTCAGCTGGGCGGCGCGGGCCTCGACCTCGGCCTCCGACAGCAGGGGCATGAAGCCGCCCGGCCGCTCGTAATGCACGTCGATGCCGGTCTGGTCGCGCAGCATGCCGGCGAAGCCGGTCCAGCGGTCGGAGGAGCCCTTGGTCCAGCCCGCGTATTCGGGCATCCCCAGCCCCTTGCCCTGGACCCAGACGAGCGCGAAGTTGCCGCGCGACGGGCGGACGGCGATGTCCCCCTCGTCCAGGATGGCGACCTTCTGCCCGAGCCGGGCGAGGCCCCAGGCGGTCGCCGACCCGACGAGCCCGCCGCCGACCACGGCGACGTCGTAATCGGGCCTTGGTTGAACGGTCATGATTGAGTTCACTCCTGTCCGCGGCCGACCAGCAGCCGCTCAAGCCCGTACAGGCGGTCCAGCACCAGCATCGCGGCCACGGTCATGAAGATCAGCGCCGCGGACACCGCCGCCACTAGCGGGTCGATGTTGTCCTGGATGTAGAGGAAGAGGCGCACCGGCAGCGTCGTCGTCTCCGGCGAGGCGATGAAGATGGTCATCGTCACCTCGTCGAAGCTGTTGATGAAGGCCAGCACCCAGCCGCTCGCCACGCCCGGCAGGATCAGCGGCAGCGTGACCCGGCGGAAGGTGGTCAGGGAGGAGGCGCCGAGCGACGCCGCCGCGTTCTCGATGGAGCGGTCCATGCCCGTGGAGGCCGCCAGGATCAGCCGCAGCGCGAAGGGCAGGATGATGATGATGTGGCTCAGCACCAGGCCGACGAAGGTGCCGCCCAGCCCGATCTGCGTGAAGAAGCGCAGGAAGGCGATGCCCAGCACGATGTGCGGCACCATCAGCGGCGACAGGAACAGCGCGGTGATCGCCTCGCGGCCGGGGAAGCGGTGGCGGGCGATGGCCAGCGCCGCCGGGATCGAGAAGGCCACCGCGAAGGTGGAGGACATGGCGCCCAGCACGAGGCTGTCCCGGAAGGCGCGGACGAATTCCGGGTTGTCGGCGATGGCGTAGAACCAGCGCAGCGACAGCCCGTTCGTCGGCAGCGACAGATAGCCTTCGGACGTGAAGGCGACGGCGCAGACGACCAGGATGGGCGCCAGCAGGAAGCCCAGGAACAGCGTGTGGAAGACGAGCGCGAGGGGGCCGTTGCGGTTCATTCGAACACCTGCTTGTAACGACGCTCGATCAGGCGGTTGCAGCCGACGATGATGACCACGTTGGCGACCAGAAGCAGGATCGCGATGGCGGCGCCCAGCGGCCAGTTGAGCGTGTTCAGGAACTCGTCGTAGGCCAGCGTCGCGGCGACCTTCAGCCGGCGCCCGCCGATGATGGCCGGGGTGGCGAAGGCGCTGGCCGCCAGCGCGAAGACGATGATCGAACCGGACAGGATGCCGGGGATGACCTGCGGCAGCACCACGCGGCGCAGCACGGTGAAGGGCTTGGCGCCCAGCGACAGGGCCGCGTTCTCGATCTGCGGGTCGAGCCGTTGCAGCGACGCCCACACCGACAGCACCATGAAGGGTACCAGAACGTGGGTCAGCGCGATGATGACGCCGGTTTCCGTGTACATGAACTCGATCGGCGTCGCGATCAGCCCGACCGTCAGCAGCGCCTGGTTGATCAGCCCGGTGGATCCGAACAGCAGCGCCCAGCCCAGCGTGCGCGACACGACCGAGATCAGCAGCGGCCCCAGCACGATCAGCAGGCAGATGCCCCGCCAGGGGGAGTTCATGCGGCGCAGGATGTAGGCTTCCGGCGCCCCGATCACGGCGGCCAGCAGCGTCACCAGGAAGGCGATGCGGAAGGTCCGCAGGAACACCTCGTGGAAATAGCTGTCCGAGGCGATCTCGATGTAGTTGGACAGGCTCCAGACGTCCTGGATGCCGGTGTAGAAGCTGAATCCGTTCAGCGACAGCAGCGCCGTCATCGCCAGCGGCACCAGCAGCAGCACCGCGAACAGCGCCAGCGCCGGCAGGCTCAGCAGATAGGGCACCGGGGACGGCCGCTCCGCCGCGGCGGGGGCCGGAGCCGATGCGGTGGCGGGTGAGGTGTCGGTGGTCATGTCGTCGCTCGGCACCGCGGTCATGACGCGCCGACCTGACCGGCCATCACCCGCATGTCCTCGGGCCGCCAGCCGACCATCACGCGCTCGTTCTCCTGCGGCATGGCCTGCCCGTCGTTCTGGCGGATCACCATCATTTGGCCGGCCGGGGTTTCCACCTCGAACAGCCATTGGGTGCCCTGGAAGACGCGGGCCTGGACGAGGCCGGGCACGCCGGAATCGGCGACGAAGGCGACCTTTTCGGGCCGGACGGTCATCACGCCGGGGCCGGGGGGAACCGGCTCCACCACCGGCCAGACCGCGCCGGCCACGTCGATGCGCCGCGCCGCGCCGTCCTGGCGCACCGTGCCCTGGAGCAGGTTGGTGCGGCCGAGGAAGTTGGCGACGAAGGCGCTCGCCGGGCGGTCGTAGGCCTCCTGCGGGGCGGCGACCTGCTCGACCTTGCCCTTGTTCATGACCACCACGCGGTCGGACAGGGCCATGGCCTCCGCCTGATCGTGGGTGACGAGGATCATGGTGGTGCCGACGGTGCGCTGGATGCGGCGCAGCTCGATCTGCATCTCCTCGCGCATCTTGGCGTCGAGGTTGGACAGCGGCTCGTCGAGCAGCAGAAGGCTGGGCTTGATGACCAGCGCGCGGGCGAGCGCCACGCGCTGCTGCTGGCCGCCGGACATGCGGCGCGGGTAGCGGTCGCCGAAGGCGCCGAGCCCGACGAGCGCCAGCGCCTCCGTCACCATGCGGTCGCGGTCGGCGCGGGGCACGCCGCGCATCTCCAGCCCGAAGGCGACGTTCTCCGCCGCCGTCATGTGCGGGAACAGCGCGTAGCTCTGGAACACGATGCCCAGGCCGCGCTCGTTGGGTTTCTTCGCCAGCAGGTCGGCGCCGTCCAGCGTGATGCGGCCGGCGGACGGGTCGAGGAAGCCGGCGATCATCTGAAGCGTGGTCGTCTTGCCGCAGCCGGACGGGCCGAGCAGCGAAATCAGCTCTCCCTTCTCGACCGTCAGCGACAGGCCGTCCACGGCGAGCCAGGAGCCGAACCGCTTGGTCAGCGTATCGAGGACAAGGTAGGCCATGGTTCCGTCTCCACGTCCGGGAAGGATCCTCTCCCGCCCGAGGGCGGGAGAGGGGGTGTTCAGGCCGGGTTGAAAGCGGATCTTGATCCGCTCAGGACCGCGACGGCGGTCCCGGACGCCAGCCTTCCATTCAGGCATTGGCGTCCGGAGCCCGGCCGGCAAGTGAGGCCATTCAAAGCTAAAGCGAACGGCCGTTCGCTTTAGCGCTCGATCTCGCGGGTCCAGCGCTTGTTCCAGGCTTCGCGGTTGGCGTTGATGGTGTCCCAATCGACGACCAGAAGCTTGCTCATCTGCTCGGGGCCGTAGGGCAGGCCGACCTGCTCGTCGGGCGTCAGCTCGACTTTCTTGTTCACCGGGCCGAAGCCGGCGCTGACCGCCAGCGCCTTCTGCGCGTCCGGCATCAGCATGTGCTGGATGAACTGCTGGGCCTCGGCCGACTGCTTGCTGCCCTGGATCGCGCAGGCCGCGGAGGCGAGCACGATGCCGCCCTCCTTCGGATAGACGAAGGCGGCGGGGAAGCCGGTGTCGGCCAGCGCCTTGGCGCGGCCCGAACCCCACACGGCAATGGTCGCCTGACCGCTCTGGAACAGCTCGGTCATCTTGCCGGGCGACGGCTCGTAGGCCAGGACGTTCGGGTTGATCTTGTCGCGGAACTGCTTGAAGCCCGGCTCGATGTTCTTCTCGCCGCCGCCGTTCAGGCGCGCCATCATCACCAGCGCGTGCAGGCCGTAGGAGTTGTTGATCGGCGGGATGACCAGCTTCTTCTTGTACTTGGCGTCCTCGATGTCGGTCCAGGAGGAGGGCGCCGGCCACTTGTTCTCGTCGAAGACCTTCTTGTTGTAGACGATGCCGGTGCCGACGGCGCCGAAGTTCACCGCCTTGTTGGACGGCATCTTGGCGAGGTCGTAGAGGTCGTCGTAGATGGGGGCCTTCGCCAGATCGGCGCAGAAGCCCAGCGCCACCGCCTGATACATCGGGCCGTCGTCCAGCATCACCACGTCGATCTGCTGGTTGCCCTTCTGGGCCTGGAGCTTGGCGAGGTTGTCGGTGGAGTTGCCGGCGACGTATTCGATCTTCACGCCGTGCTTCTGTTCGAAGGCGGGGATGATCTCCTTGCGCATGGTCTGCTCGAAGGAACCGCCGTAGGCGGCCACATAGAGCGTCTTCTGCTGCGCCTCTGCCGTTCCGCACCACACGGCGGCGGTCGCCATCAAGCCGTAGACGAAAGCCCGCATCTGTCCCTCTCCTCGTTCTTGTTTGGCATCCAGCGGTGGACGTTTTGTCGCACGAAGGGAGCGTGGCTTCGCGAACATATAATCGTCAAATCGAATTGTTGTGGTTAATCATACCCAAATGTTATGATGAGGCCCTCAGCCCCGCCCGGATTGGACCGCCGATTGCTCAACCCCCGTCAGATCGAAGCGTTTCGCGCCGTCATCCTGGCCGGCGGCATCACCTCGGCGGCCGAACTGCTGAACATCTCGCAGCCGGCGGTCAGCCGCCTGATCGCCGATCTCCAGCACGCGCTGAAGCTGACGCTGTTCGAGCGGCGCGGGTCCCGGATCACGCCCACCAGCGAGGCGCTGGCCCTCTACCAGGAGGTGGAACGCTCCTTCGTCGGACTGGAGCGGATCGAACAGGCGGCGCGCGACCTGCAATCGCGCCGCGCCGGCACCCTGCGGGTCGCGGCGATGCCGGCGCTCGCCATCGGCTTCCTGCCGCGCTTCGTCGCCCGGTTTCTGGACCAGCGGCCGCGCGTGGACGTGTCGCTGTGGGGCAGCAGTTCGACGCAGGTGCTGGATTGGGTGGCCGCCGGGCAATGTGAACTCGGCTTCGGGCAAACGCCCGTCGAGCACGGCACGGTGCTGAGCGAGAAGCTGCCGGCCGTGCCCGCCGTCGCCATCGTGCCGAACCGGCACCCTCTGGCCGACCGGTCCAGCCTGGAGCCCAAGGACTTCCGGGGCGAGAATTTCATCTCGCTCGGGCAATCGACCATGCTGCGCTACCGGATCGACGCGGTTTTCGCCGACCGTGGGGTGGACCGGAAGCTGCGCATCGAAACCCAGCTGACCATGATCGCCTGCGCCATGGTCGCCGCCGGGGCCGGCGTCGCCATCGTCGATCCTTTCACGGCGGAGGAATACGCGGGCGCCGGTGTCGTCGTCCGCCCCTTCGAACCGCGCATCGACGTGGACATGGTCATGCTGCGCTCGGCCCAGCGGTCGCTGTCGACCCTTGCCCAGGATTTCCTGGAGGGATTCCGGTCCGAGATCGCGGCCTTCGGTTCCGTCCGGGCCGACGCCGGAACGCAGGAAGGGAGCAGGACGGACGCATGACGCTCACCCTCGATCCAGCCGTCCTGCACGGGATGCCCCTGTTCGCCGGGCTCGACGGCGAGGCCCTGGCCGAGGTGGTCCGTCAGGCCGGCACGCGCCGCGTTCCGAAAGGGACGCCGATCTTCGCGCAGGGCGACGAGGGCGCCGGGGGCCACGCGCTGATCGACGGCCGCGTGAAGATCGTCCAGGCCGGCGCCGACGGGCAGCAGGTGGTCATGCGCCTGATCGGCCCCGGCGAGATGTTCGGCACGCTGGCCATGTTCACCGGCGGCACCTACCCGGCGGACGCCGTCGCCGTGTCGGACTGCGTGGAAATCCATTGGTCGGCCGCGACGATGGCCGCGCTGATGGAGCGGCACCCGCGCATCGCCCTGAACGCCCTGGCGATCGTCGGACAGCGCCTTCAGGAGATGCAGAACCGGCTGCGCGAGGTGTCCACCCAGCGGGTCGAGCGGCGCATCGCCCACGCGCTGGTCCGCCTCGTCCGCCAAGCCGGGCGCCGGGTCGAGGACGGGGTGGAGATCGACTTCCCGCTGTCGCGCCAGGATGTGGCGGAAATGACCGGGACGACGCTTCACACCGTCAGCCGCACCCTGTCGGCCTGGGAAGGCCAGGGCATCGTCGAAAGCGGCCGCCAGCATGTGGTGATCCGCAAACCGCACGCGCTGATCGCCATCGCCGAGGATCTGCCCCCGGCGACCGGGGCCACGCCGAAGGGCTGAGTGTTTGCGCCCGCGCAAAGAGCGGCGCCGGTGATCCCCCTATCCTGATGCGGTGCCGAGGACGGCACCTGCATTCCTGGATTCGGAGTCGCCTTCCCATGGCTGTCCAGACCGTCGATCCGCGCCCGAGCGCACCGCCCGTCGTGCTGTTCCAGTACGGCTTTCGTCCCTTCTTCCTGCTGGCGGGACTGTCGGCGCCGGTGCTCGTCGCCCTGTGGCTGGCCGTGCTGGCCGGCGTCCTGCCCCTGCCGGGGACCGTGGCGCCGATGTCCTGGCACGCCCATGAGATGCTGTTCGGCTTCGCGGGCGCCGCCATCGCCGGCTTCCTGCTGACCGCCGTGCCGAGCTGGACGGGCACGTCCGCGCTCGCCGGCCGTCCGCTGGCCGCCCTGGTCGCCCTGTGGCTGGCCGGGCGGATCGCCAGCCTGCCGCCCGTCGCCGACGGCTGGATCGCGACCATGATCGATCTCGCCTTCTTCCCCGCGCTGGGGGCCGCCCTCGCCGCGCCGTTGCTGCGCGCCGGCAAGTGGCGGAACACGGCGTTCCTGCTGCTGCTCGGCCTGATGACGGTGGGGAACCTGCTGTTCCGGCTGGAATGGCTCGGGCTGACCGCGGAGACGCAGGCCCAGGGCATCGCGCTGGTGACCGGCGTCGTGCTGATGATGATCGCGGTGATCGGCGGCCGCATCGTTCCGGCCTTCACCCGGAACGCGCTGCGGGCGCGCGGCGACATGACGGAGGTCGGCTCCCCGCCCGCCGTCGACAAGCTGGCGCTGGCGCTGACGGTCGCGGTGGTCGCCGTCGACGTGGTCCTGCCCGGTTCGGCGCTGGCTGGCGCGCTCGCCCTGGCCGCCGCGTCGGCCCACGCGGTGCGGCTCGCCCATTGGCGCGGCGACCGGACGCTGCACGATCCGCTGCTGTGGATCCTCCATCTCGGCTACGCGTGGATCGTCGTGGCGCTGGGGCTGAAGGCGGCCTGGCTGCTCGGTGGTTTCGCCATCGGCGCGACCTGGCTGCACGCTCTGACCGCCGGGGCCTTCGCCACGATGATCCTGGCCGTCATGAGCCGCGCCGCGCTCGGCCACACCGGCCGGACGCTCGTCGCCCCGCGCGCCACGGCGGTCGGCTATGTGCTGCTGACGCTGGCCGCGCTGGTGCGCATCGCCGCGCCGCAGCTTCCCTTCGTGAACTACACCGACGGGCTGGCGGTGGCCGGCGTCCTGTGGACGCTCGCCTTCGGCCTGTTCGTCCTCGACTACGCCCCGATGCTGCTGCGCCCGCGCGCGGACGGGCGGCCGGGATGAGCGAACGAGATTGCCGAAGGACAGCACCATGTCTCCGCAAGGCACGCCCCTCCCCTCTCCCGACCGGACCGTGGCCGACCTCATGCGGGACTGGCCGGCCCTGGTGACGGTGTTCCTGCATCGCCGCATGGCCTGCCCCGGCTGCGCGATGGCGCCCTTCATGACGCTGCGCGAAGCGGCGGCGGCCTACGGGCTCGACGTGGGCGTCCTTCTGTCCGACCTCGCCGCGACGAGGGACGACGGGCTTTCCGCCGGCCCGTTCCAGCCGCCCCTGCCGCACCGCGCGCCGGCCGGGAAACCGGCACCGGCGCAATCGGTTCGAAGCTTGCGCGGGCACAAAGAAGCCGGGGCGCCGCCACGGCATGATTGACCATGGCCGGGACAAGAGGCGCCAGGACCAGGGGGTTTGCGATGGGATGGACGGATTTTCTCACCCGATTGGGCGGCGGAGCCCACGCGAACGAGCCGCCGCCGGCCGTTCCGGTCCATGACGGGACGTCCGCGCCGGACGACACGGTCCGCGCCGCGCTGCGGACGGTTCTGGATCCGGAACTGGGCCTGAACATCGTCGATCTCGGGCTGCTCTACGCGGTCGAGGCGACCGGGGAGCGGGTCCGGGTCGACATCAGCCTGACCACCCCGACCTGCCCGCTGGGCGAGACCGTCGCCGCCGACGCGCGGGCGGCCCTGCGGCGCGCGCTGCCCGATGTGCCGGACCTGGACGTCCGTCTGGTCTGGGACCCGCCCTGGAAACCTTCGATGATGAGCGACGATGCACGCAGGCAACTTGGCTGGTAGCGCCGCCGCGCCGCGCGGCCCTTCCGTCGCCCTGAAACGCGGGCCCCTTCTGGCCCTGGCCGTGGCCGCCATGGCGGCCGGCCTGCTCGGCGGGCTGGCCCGGCTCGGCATCGCCGTGCCGGGGGCCGGGAGCGATCTGGTGGGCGATGCGGCGGTCCATCACGGGCCGCTGATGGTCGTGGCGCTGTTCGGCACGGTGATCGGCCTGGAACGCGCCGTCGCCATGGGCGGTCCCTGGCCGTATCTGGCGCCGGCCGCCTCGGGCATCGCCGGGCTGCTGCTGATCGCCGGCGGCTCGCCCGGGGTGGCGGCCGGACTGGCCGTCGCGGCCGGGGCGATCCTGCTGCTGGGCGGCCTGCTCGTGCTGCGCCGGCATCCGGCCCTGCACACGGCGGTGCTGGCCGGCGGCTGTGCCTGCTGGCTGGTGGGCAACCTGCTGTGGACGGGCGGCCTGCCGGTCGCCCAGGCCGTGCCCTGGTGGGTCGGCTTCCTGGTGCTGGTGATCGCGGGCGAGCGGCTGGAACTGAGCCGCGTGCTGAAGCCGCCGCCGGGCCGCGCCCTGCTGTTCCTGACGGCGGGCGGGCTGCTGCTGGGCGGCATCGTCCTGTCCTCGTGGCAACCGGAGGCCGGCCTCGTCCCCGTCGGGCCGGGGCTTCTGGCGATGGCCCTGTGGCTGGCGCGCTACGACATCGCCCGGCGCACCATCCGCCAGACCGGCCTCGTCCGCTACGTGGCGGCCTGCCTGCTGGGCGGCTATCTGTGGCTGGGGATCGCCGGGCTGCTCGCGCTCGGCGACGCGTCCGGGGCGGCCTTCGTCCGCGACGCGGCGCTGCACGCGGTCTTCCTGGGTTTCGTGGTCACCATGGTCTTCGCCCACGCCCCGATCATTCTGCCGGCCCTGCTGCGGGTGCCGGTCCCCTACACGCCCGTCTTCTACGCCCATGTCGCCCTGCTCCACGCCACGCTGACGCTGCGGACGCTGGCCGACCTGATGGGCTGGGTCGAGATCCGCGCCTGCGCCGGCCTGGGCAACGGGGCGGCCATTCTTCTCTTCGCGGCGCTCACCGCCACGGCCGCCCTTCGCGGACGCCGCCCGCCCCCCGCCCCGAGCCGGCAGGCGGTCCGTATCAGCCCTCCGGGGTGAGCAGCGAGACGCCCAGCCGCGCGCGGCGGCTCAGCCACGGGCTGGGGCGGTAGCGCGGATCGCCGGTCGCCGCCTGGATGCCTTCCAGCACCCGCAGGATCCGCATCGGCCCCAGCGCGTCGCCCCAGGCGAGCGGCCCCTTCGGGTAGCCGAGGCCGAGCGTCACCGCGCCGTCGATGTCCTCCGGCGTGGCGATGCGCTGCTGGGCGATGTCGCAGGCGATGTTGATGATCGTCGCCAGCGTGCGCTGCGCGACGAAGCCCGGACTATCGTGGATGCGGGACACCGGCACGCCGTCCGCCGCCAGCCAGGCGAGGGCGGAATCGCGGAACTCCGGCGCGGTGACCGGGGTGGTCATCAGGGTGCGCCGCCGCTCCAGGCCCAGCAGCGGATCGACCGCCACCGTGCGGACCGGATCCAGCCCATGTTCCAGCGCCGCCATGGTGGCGTCGGCGCCCAGCGGGGTCACCACGCACAGGGCCTCGGCTCCCGGCCGGGCGCCCTCCTCCACCGTCCAGCCGGCCGTTTCGGCGAGCGAGCGCAGCGCCTCCCGCGCCACCGGGTCGGCGGCGTTCAGCCACAGCGGGCGGCGCTCGCCCG
>JAEZID010000052.1 GCA_023416195.1 Pseudomonadota bacterium
CCCCGCGCATCACCGTGATCAACATCCCGAAGGAGAAGATCCGCGACGTGATCGGCTCCGGCGGCAAGGTGATCCGCGAGATCGTGGAGCAGACCGGCGCCAAGATCGACATCGAGGACGACGGCACCGTCAAGGTGGCCGCGGTGGACAGCAAGGCTGCCCAGGCGGCCATCGACTGGATCAAGGGCATCGTCGCCGAGCCGGAGCTGAACGTCGTCTACACCGGCAAGGTCGTGAAGGTCGTCGATTTCGGCGCCTTCGTGAACTTCCTCGGCTCCCGCGACGGCCTCGTCCACATCTCCGAGCTGTCGCAGCAGCGCGTCGGCAAGGTGGCGGACGTGGTCAAGTAGGGCGACGAGGTGAAGGTCAAGGTCATCGGCTTCGACGACCGCGGCAAGGTTAAGCTGTCGATGAAGCAGGTTGATCAGGCCACCGGCGAGGACCTGACCAAGAAGGACGCCCCGGCGGCCGATTGATCGGCGGTTGGGCTGTCGTAAGGAAAAGGCGCCGCAAGGCGCCTTTTTCGTTTCCGGCTACAGCCTCTCCGCGCTGAAGGTGTCGCACGCCTGCATCTGCCCCGACTCCAGCCCGGTGCGGAACCAGCGGACGCGCTGGGCGGAACTGCCGTGGGTGAAGCTGTCGGGGGCGACGGTGCCGCGCGACTGCTTTTGCAGGCGGTCGTCGCCGATGGCGCTGGCGGCGGTCAGGGCTTCCTCGACGTCGCCGGGCTCGATGATCCGGCGTTCGCGGTTGGCATGGTTGGCCCACAGGCCGGCGAGGCAGTCGGCCTGCAACTCCAGCCGCACCGACAGGGCGTTGGCGTCGGCGCGGTTGCCGGCGCGCTGTTGCGCCTGCTGGACGCGGTCGGAGATGCCCAGCAGGTTCTGCACATGGTGCCCGACTTCGTGCGCGATGACGTAGGCCTGGGCGAAGTCGCCGGGCGCACGGAAGCGGTCGCGCAGGTCGCGGTAGAAGCTGAGGTCGATGTAAACCCTCTGGTCCAACGGGCAGTAGAACGGCCCCATCGCTGCCTGCGCGAAGCCGCAGCCGGAATCCACCGCGCCGGAGAACAGCACCAGCTTCGGTTCCCGATAGGTCCGCCCGGCCTGCTGGAACAGGACGTTCCAGGTGTCCTCCGTGTCGGCCAGCACGACAGAGACGAAGCGGCCAAGCTCGTCGTCGGCGCCGGAGCGCGGGGCCTGAGCTTGCTCGGTGCGGGACGGCTCGTCCGGCAGGGTGCCGTTCAGCAGATCCATCGGGTTGATGCCGAGCAGCAGGGAGACGACCACGACGACGGCCAGCCCGCCGATGCCCAGGCCGCCGCGCCCGATGGGAATGCCCCGTCCTCCCAGAGGGCCGCCCGTGGAGAAGCCTCCCCCGCCACCGGCGCCGCGACGGTCTTCGACGTTCTCGCTCTCCCGGCCGCCCTGCCAGCGCATCGCCCGATCCTCCGACCCTGTACGGACCGTTAACCGGGGAGGAGGCTTCTGCGTTCCTTAAGCTTGACCTGGAGGAGAAGCGATCCATCTCGCTCGCCATGCAACGAGCATCCTTCGCCCCCACCGACACCGGCCGCCTGCCATTCCGCGTGCGCTGGTGGCATGCCCTGATCTTCTGGCTTCTCGCCAACGCCTATGGGTTCTTCGAGCGGGGAGGGGAGCCGTACGCGGGCTACCAGCCGTCGCCCCTCCAGCCGCCGGGCTGGGCCTTTCCACTGATCTGGCTGCCGCTGAGCCTCGTCCAGCTGTGGGGCGACGTGCGGATGCTCAACGCGCCCTGGCCGATCCAGTACCGGGCGGCGCTGATCGGGCTTCAGGGAGGGCTGTGGCTGCTCTATTTCAGCTTCAACTTCGCCTATTTCACGCTGGGCAGCCCGATCCTGGCGATGACCTGGACCGTCTCCTACTTCATCATCGCCGCCTTCAGCGTGGCCTTCGTCTGGAAGGACGACCGGGCCATCGCGGCAAGCTGGCTGCCGCTGGTGCTGTGGACGGCCTACGCGTCGGTGGTCGCCGTGCACGCGGTCATGATCAACCCGGACCCGCTGTTCGGGGTCGGGCCACGCCTGGGTGCCGGCTGACGGGCTACCCTCGGTATTCGTGCCGCTTCCCGGTGAAGTCTTCCGCCGTGTGGCCGCCCGTTCCGTCCGACTCCACCCAGGCCGGCGCCGCCGGGGCCTTGCCGTGGCCGCCGGGGATGTCCAGCACGTAGGTCGGCTGGCAGAGCCCCGACACCGTTCCGCGCAAGGCCTTCACCAGGGCCTGCCCCTCGGCCAGAGTCGGGCGGAAGTGGCTGGTGCCGGCGGCCAGATCGGGGTGGTGAAGGTAGTAGGGCTTGACCCGGTTGCGCACCAGCCCCCGGAACAGGGCCTCCAGAGTCGCCGCGTCGTCGTTGACGCCTTTCAGCAGCACCGTCTGGCCGACCAGCGGAATGCCGGCGTCCGCCAGCCGGCTCAGCGCCGCACGGGCGTCGTCGGTCAGCTCGACGGCGTGATTGACGTGGACGGCGACCCAGGTCGCCACGTCCGCGCCTTTCAGCGCCGCGACCAGCTCCGCCGTGACGCGGGACGGGTCGGCGACGGGAACGCGGGTGTGCAGGCGGACCACGCCGACGTGCGGGATGGCCGAGAGGGTCTGTACGATGTGGGTCAGCCGGCGCGGTGACAGCAGGAACGGGTCGCCGCCGGTGATGACGACCTCCCACACCTCCGGGTGTTCGCGCACGTACGCCAGGGCGGCGTCCAGCTCCTCGGACGACAGCGCTTCGCCTCCGGGGCCGACCATCTCGCGGCGGAAGCAGAAGCGGCAGTACACCGCGCAGGCGTGCAGCGGCTTCAGCAAAACCCGGTCGGGATAACGGTGAACGATGCCTTTCACCGGGCTGCGCACCACATCGCCGATGGGGTCGGCGCGCTCCTCCGGCGCGGTGTACGCTTCCTCCGGAGAGGGCACGTACTGCGCGTACAGGGGATCGCCCGGAGCAGCGCCGGCCAGCTGGTCCAGCAGGTACGGGGTGAGCGCCACCGCGTAGCGGCCGGCGACCTCCGCCACCGCCGCGCCAGCCTCGGGCGTCAGCAGCCCGGCACCCACCAGATCGGAGACGCTGTGCGCAGCCTTCATCACTCTTTCCCGACTCGGCCCTTTCGGCCCTATAAAGGGGACCGCTCTTACTCCCGCAGGGCCCATGCTGTCGACTCTTCCCCGCCTGATCGGCCATCGCGGCGCCAAGGAAAGCGCGCCGGAAAACACGCTCGCCAGCCTTCGCGAGGCCGCCCGCCAGGGCGCCGCCTGGGTCGAGGTGGACGTGATGCTCACCCGCGACCGGGTGCCCGTGCTGATCCACGACGACACGCTGGAGCGCACCACCAGCGGCGCCGGCCCGGTGCCCGCGCTGACCCTGGCCGAGCTGCGACGCCTGGACGCCGGCTCCTGGTTCGATCCGCGCTTCGCGGGTGAACGGGTGCCGACGCTGGAGGAAGCGCTGGCCCTGATCCGCGACCTCGGCCTGGGGCTGAACCTGGAGATCAAACCCTATCCGGGGCAGGATGTCGCGACCGCCGAGGCCGCCATCGACACGCTGAAGCGCCTGTGGCCGGTCGGGCGGCCGTTGCTGCTGTCCAGCTTCGAGGTGCCCTGCCTGGAGGTGGCGCGTGATCTGGCCCCGGACATCCCGCGCGGCTATCTGCTGTGGGATCCGCCCGCCGATTGGGCCGCCGTCGCCGACCGGATCGGCGCCGCGACGCTGAACGTCGACCAGGAACGCCAGACGGCCGGGACCGTCGCCGCCTACCGCGCCACCGGGCGGCCGGTGCTGGCCTACACGGTCAACGACCCGCGACGCGCGGATGAGCTGTTCGGCTGGGGGGTCGCCGCCATCTTCACCGACGCGCCGGGGCGTTTGGCCGCCGCGCTCGGGGGCAGGCCCGGCGGGTGAGGCCAGCCCGTGTCACAGATTTTTTAATGACCCCGCGAATCCGCTCGTCCGCACGGAAATTTCCTCATATATAGGACGTACGCGACGCCGATCCGTCGGGGGTAGGACTCCCGGCGGCGCTTTTCGTCGTCTTTCGGTTTTCGCCCCCTTCGCGGGCGCTCGTTTGGTTTGGAGGTTTCGTTGAAGGCGCTGAAGCCGTTGCTGATGTCTGGCCGGGAGGTTCTGCCGCTCGTCGAGGGTGGCAAGGGAATTGCCGTCTCCAACGGGGAAAGCTCCGGCGCCTGGGCGGCCGCCGGGGGCATCGGCACCTTTTCCGGCGTGAACGCCGACAGCTATGACGAGAACGGCAACCTTCTGCCGCAGGTCTACCACGGCAAGACCCGGCGCGAGCGCCACGAAGAGCTGATCCGGTTCGGCATCCAGGGCGGCATCGCCCAGGCCCGCATCGCGCACGAGACGTCGAACGGCCAAGGCCGCATCCACATGAACGTCCTGTGGGAGATGGGCGGGGCCGAGCACATCCTGCATGGCGTTCTGGAAGGCTCGCAGGGGCTGATCCACGGCGTCACCTGCGGCGCCGGCATGCCCTACAAGGTGGCCGAGATCGCCGTGCGCTACGGCGTGCACTATTACCCCATCGTCTCCTCGGCGCGCGCCTTCCGCGCGCTGTGGCTGCGCGCATACCACAAGTTCCGGGATCACCTGGGCGGCGTGGTGTACGAGGATCCGTGGCTGGCCGGCGGGCACAACGGCCTGTCCAACAGCGAGGATCCGCGCCAGCCGGAGGATCCGTTCCCCCGCGTCCTGGCGCTGCGCCAGATGATGAACAGCTTCGGCCTGAACGACACGCCCATCGTCATGGCGGGCGGCGTCTGGTGGCTGTCGGAATGGGCGGACTGGATCGACAACCCCGACCTGGGGCCGGTCGCCTTCCAGTTCGGCACGCGCCCGCTGCTGACCCAGGAAAGCCCGATCTCCATGGCGTGGAAGCGCCGTCTGCTGACGCTGAAGGAAGGCGACGTCTTCCTGAACCGCTTCTCGCCGACCGGCTTCTATTCCTCGGCCGTCAAGAACCCGTTCCTGATGGACCTGATGGCCCGGTCGGAGCGTCAGGTGGCCTACCTGCCCAAGCCGGTGGGCGAGCATTCCGCCGAATTCCCGGTCGGTCCGCGCGGCCGCCCGGTCTATGTGACCGAGACGGACAAGGCGCGCGCCGAGGGCTGGGTGTCCCAGGGCTTCACCACCGCGCTGAAGACCCCGGACAGCACGCTGGTCTTCGTCACGCCCGAACAGTCGGAGAAGATCCTCCGGGATCAGGTGGACTGCATGGGCTGCCTGTCGGCCTGCGGCTTCTCCAACTGGGCGCAGAACGAGGAAGGCTCGACCGGCAAGAAGGCCGACCCGCGCTCCTACTGCATCCAGAAGACGCTCCAGGCCGTCAGCCACACCGACGACTGCGAGAACCAGCTGATGTTCGCCGGCCACAACGCCTTCCGCTTCGGCTCCGACCCCTACTACAAGGACGGGTTCATCCCGACCGTGAAGCAGCTGGTCGAACGTATCGCGTCCGGCTACTGATCGGGCGGGATGGGATAGGATAGCGTTTCCCGGCGCGAGCGCGCTCATTGTTGCGCCACGACCTGAAATCGTTCTAAAGTGGAGCGGACTGCGGCAGGCTGTCGCGGTCCGTTTTGCGTAGGCGACCAGAGGCGGCTGGAACACCAGACGCACCCGATCACGGTGAACAGATCGACATGACCGGCGACCGTCCTTACAAGCGCGCTCTCGACCGCCTGCAGAACGCGGGCTTCCGTCCCACCCGCCAGCGCCTGGGGCTGGCCCGCCTGCTGTTCGAAGGCAGCGACCGCCATGTGACGGCCGAGCAATTGCACGGCGAGGCGATGGCCGCCGACCTGCGCGTGTCGCTCGCCACCGTCTACAACACGCTGAACCAGTTCACCGACGCCGGCCTGCTGCGCGAGGTGGTCGTCGAGGCGGGGAAGTCCTACTTCGACACCAACACCAGCGATCACCACCACTTCTTCCTGGAAGGCACCGGCCGCCTGGAGGACATCCCCGCCGATCACTTGGTCGTGCGCAACCTGCCGCCGCCGCCGGAAGGCACACGCATCGCGCGCGTGGACGTCATCGTCCGGCTTCTGGCCGAAGGGCAGAGCCAAGAGTCCTAGGCCCGAGAATCATTCTCATTATCATTGTGTTCCAACGCTCTAAGGCAGCTTTTAGAGCGGTTCCAGATTGTTGACGGCCACCGCTATCGGTGGCATAAGCATTATCTGCGCCCGGCTTGCAGACGCCGTGTGGACGCGCGGCTGGGCGGATAATCGTCTGGAGGAATCAGCCATGTCGCTCAAGGGCACGAAGACCGAAGACAATCTGAAGGCCGCCTTCGCGGGCGAGAGCCAGGCCAACCGCCGCTATCTCTACTTCGCACAGAAGGCCGACGTGGAAGGCTACAACGACGTTGCCGCCGTCTTCCGCTCCACGGCGGAGGGCGAGACCGGCCACGCCCACGGTCACCTGGAATTCCTGGAAGAGGTCGGCGATCCGGCCACCGGCCTGCCGATCGGCGAGACCTCGGCCAACCTGAAGGCCGCCATCGCCGGCGAGACGCACGAATACACCGACATGTATCCGGGCATGGCCCGCACCGCCCGCGACGAGGGCTTCGACGAGATCGCCGACTGGTTCGAGACCCTGGCCAAGGCCGAAAAGAGCCACGCCGGCCGCTTCCAGAAGGCTCTGGAGCAGCTGTAGGCGTCACCAGCCCCTTTTTCCAAAGGGGGCGAAGACCGCCTTTCCACCGTCATTCCCGCCTTCGCGGGGATGACGGGAAGGGGTCGCCTTTCTCAACAACGACAATGGCCGGCAACGAACCGGCCGCCTGTGTTTCAGGGGAGACGCCCATGCGCGAAGGCAGCCTGGAGGCGCCCGTTCGCCATCCGCTCGACTGGCAGAACCCGGATTTCTACGACGAGGCCAAGCTGGACGCGGAAATGCGCCGCGTCTTCGACATCTGCCACGGCTGCCGGCGCTGCTTCAACCTGTGCGACAGCTTCCCGCGCCTGTTCGACCTCGTGGACAACGCCGGGGACGAGGAGCTGCACGGCGTGAAGTCGGAGGACTTCAAGCCGGTCGTGGACGCCTGCACGCTCTGCGACATGTGCTTCATGACCAAGTGCCCCTACGTGCCGCCGCACGAATGGGCGTTGGACTTCCCGCACCTGATGGTGCGCTACCGCGCGGTCGAGGCTAAGAAGACGGGCGTGCCCTTCGCGCTGAAGCAGCTGACCGCGACCGACCGCAACGGCAAGCTGGCCGGCGCCGTCGCCCCGCTCGCCAACTGGGCGTCGGACGAGAAGAACAGGCTGACCCGCCCGATCCTGGAAAAGGTCGCGGACGTCCACCGCGACGCGCATCTGCCGAAGTTCCACGGCAAGACCTTCGCCATGCGCGCCAAGACGGACGCCGTCACCGTCAACACCGCCGCCCCGGCCTACGGCAAGCGCAAGGCGGTGATCTACGCGACCTGCTTCGCCAACTACAACAACCCGAACATCGGCCTGGCGGCCCGCGCCATCCTCGCCCGGAACGGCGTGGAGACGGAGGTCGTCTATCCCTCCTGCTGCGGCATGCCCCAGCTGGAGCAGGGCGACCTGGAGAAGGTCAATCGCAACGCCGCCACCGTCGCCACGACGCTCGCCCCCTGGGTCGAGAAGGGCTACGACGTGATCGCGCTGGTGCCCAGCTGCGCGCTGATGCTGAAGATGGAATGGCCGCTGATCGTCCCATCGGGCGCGCCGCACCGCAAGGCGGTGGAGAACCTCTCCCAGGCCACCTTCGACGTCAGCGAATACATCGTGGACATCGCCCGCAAGGAAGGGCTGGCGGAGGGCTTGCAGCCGCTGCCCGGCGGCGTGGCGCTGCACATCTCCTGCCATTCCCGCGCCCAGAACATGGGCCAGAAGGCGACGGAGATGCTGCGCCTGATCCCGCAGGCCGACCTGAAGGTGATTGAACGTTGCTCCGGCCACGGCGGCTCCTGGGGCGTGATGAAGGAGAACTTCCCCGTCGCGCTGAAGGTCGGCAAGCCGGTGGCGAATCAGGCGGTGAAGGCCGGCAAGGCCATCGTCGCGTCGGAATGCCCCATCGCCGGCCCGCACATCATGCAGGGCATCGAAAGGCTTGCCGGCGACGCGCCGCTGCCGGAAAACCTGCACCCCATCGAGATTTTCGCCCGCGCCTACGGCATCACCGTCTGAGCGTTCAGGAGACCACGCATGACCGCGCGCAAGACCGAGATCACCCGCGCCGACATCATCCCGCTCGCCCAGTACGGCCAGGAGCGCGCCGCGCGCCGCAAGGCGCTGGTCGAGGTGAAGAAGAACCGCCGTGTGCCGGTCGGCCCCTTCGCCACCTTCTACTTCGAGAATTACGACACGATGTGGCAGCAGATCCACGAGATGCTCTACATCGAGAAGGGCGGCGAGGAGCAGATCGCGGACGAGCTGCGCGCCTACAACCCGCTGATCCCCAAGGGCGCCGAGCTGGTCGCCACGGTGATGTTCGAGATCGACGACCCGCTGCGCCGCGCCACCCTGCTCGGCCGTCTCGGCGGGGTCGAGGAGAC
>JAEZID010000077.1 GCA_023416195.1 Pseudomonadota bacterium
ACAGCTGAAACCAGTCCAAAACGTTACGGATCGGGCCGACGCTGGCCGCGGCGCCCAGCGACCGTGGACCCTCCGCGCCGTCGCGGAGGATGATGACCGGTGTCGTCGCCGTCGCCCCCAAACGGCGCAAAACATGATGGAGTTGCCGCACTTGCCGGTCGGCCTCGGTCGGCATGCTGCTGAAAACGACCTCTCGCCCCTGATCGTTGCCCACCCGCGCGAGCATCGCCTCGAACGAGCGCGCCTGATAAGTCTTGATCGACTTCACATGCCCCGCCTCGATGGCCAGCGTGATCGCCGTTGCCGGGGCCGACGAAGCCTCGTCCGGCGGGAGCGGTGGTCCTTGAGCGGGCGCGACGCTCCGCAGTGGCCGCACCGACGCCGAAGGCGACAATGCGCGTCGGCCTGGGCCGTGACCAGGACACGCTGCAAGCCGGCCAGGGTCGCCTTGCCCTCACTCAGACTCAGCCCGAGCGTTGCCGCCTGACCGGCCCCGGTGCGCTCACCCTCGGAGATCTCGTGCCGCGTCACCGCCCCGTCCTCGCCCGTCACCTCCACCATGACCCGCCACTTCATTGCGCCCCCGCTTCGCCGCCTTCCCAGCGCCCTTTGCCATCCTCCCCCAGGTTTGAGACGGCTTCATCAAAAACCCAGTTCTCCGCACAGTTCCGGCAAATGAACGTCGGTGCAAACCCGTATTACACGAGGGCCATTTCGTCGCCATGAGCCTCATATTCGGGGGGGGGGTGACGGCGGGCGGCGTTCTACCCGAATGGCATGAAAAGCGCGGAACCGTGGCGTTTGGGCGGCCTTTTGATCCGGCGCGTCAGCCCCTCAATGACTCCGGCAGCGCCACCATGCACCGGTGTCCAAAGCTTCTGCCTCCCTTGAATGCCATTCACCCCGGTCTAGGCTTGAAGGACAAAAGCAATCTCGACGCCTGCTGTTGCGCTGCCCCAACCAAAAAGGATTGGGGAATTTGAACGGGTTGCGGAGATTTTCGATGGTCAAGGCGACAATGAAAGCCGCGGTTGTGCACGAATTCGGCAAGCCGCTGCACATCGAGACCGTGCCGACTCCTTCTCCAGGTCCCGGTGAAATACTCGTACAGGTCATGGCCTGTGGTGTATGCCACACCGATTTGCACGCAGCGACGGGCGACTGGCCGGTCAAACCGTCCCTGCCTTTCATTCCCGGCCATGAGGCGACGGGCATCGTCGCCGCCGTGGGGGCCGGCGTCACCGAACGGAAGGTTGGCGACGCCGTCGGTGTGGCTTGGCTGCACGATGCCTGCATGCGCTGCGAATATTGTGAAACCGGATGGGAGACCTTGTGCGAAAAGCAGCACAATACCGGCTACAGCTGCAACGGCGGCTACGCCGAATATGTGATCGCGTCGGCTCCCTTCGCCGCCAAACTTCCCGCCGATGTCGACTTCGCGGCCATCGCCCCGATCCTGTGTGCCGGCGTCACGACCTATAAGGGACTGAAGGAGACTGAGGCGCGCCCCGGCGAATGGGTCGCCATTTCCGGCATCGGCGGCCTCGGCAACGTGGCGATCCAGTATGCCAAGGCCATGGGGCTGAACGTCGTCGCCGTCGACATAGCGCCCGACAAACTCGAACTCGCACGCCGGTCGGGGGCGGATGTCGCGGTCGATGCCCGGTCGGGCGATGCCGTCGCCGAAGTCATCGAGGCGACGAAGGGCGGCGCCAACGGCATCCTCGTTACCGCGGTGTCGCCCCCCGCCTTCGCCCAGGCGTTGCAGATGGTCCGCCGCAAAGGGACCGTCAGCCTTGTCGGCCTGCCGCCCGGCGCCTTTGCGACGCCGATCTTCGACGTTGTGCTGAAGCGCATTACGATACGCGGGTCGATCGTAGGCACGCGCCGCGACCTCGACGAGGCGATCGCCTTCGCCACATCGGGCAAGGTGCGCAGCCAGATCACCAAGGCGAGGCTCGAAGACATCAACGAAATCTTCGACCGACTCGCGCACGGCAAGATCGAAGGCCGCGTGGTCCTGGACTTCGCATAACCACCACAAGGCCGGGCCGCCAAAAAGCCACCGTCGCGGCATCGCCAGAACCACAGCGTTACATCCAATCAAAGGAAATGTCATGACTGATGCGAACCGGTTGGCCCAGGGGCTCATCGACCCTCTGTTCGGCAGCGAAGCTTTGAAGGAAGTGGCGGCCAAGAGCGTTTTTCCAACGCACGAAACGATGGCGCAGTCGGTTTACCAGATCATTCATGACGAACTGTTTCTCGACGGCAACGCCCGTCAGAATCTCGCGACCTTCTGCCAGACATGGGATGACGAATGGGTCCATAAATTGATGGATCTGTCCATCAACAAGAACTGGATCGACAAGGAAGAGTATCCGCAATCGGCGGCCATCGACATGCGCTGCGTCAACATGATCGCCGATCTGTGGAACGCGCCGAAGCCCGCCGGCAACGCCACCGGCACCAACACCATCGGTTCGAGCGAGGCGTGCATGCTCGGCGGCATGGCCATGAAATGGCGCTGGCGCAAGAAGATGCAGGAGATGGGCAAGCCGACCGACAAGCCCAACTTCGTGTGCGGCCCGGTCCAGGTGTGCTGGCAGAAGTTCGCCCGCTATTGGGACGTCGAGATCCGCGAGATCCCGATGGAGCCCGGCCGTCTGCTGATGACCCCGAAGGAGATGCTCGACGCGGTGGACGAGAACACCATCGGCGTGGTGCCGACCTTCGGCGTCACCTACACGGGCAATTACGAATTTCCGGCGGCCTTCCAGGAAGCGTTGGACAAGCTGCAGAAAAACAAGGGTCTGGACATCGACATTCACGTCGACGCCGCCAGCGGGGGCTTCCTCGCACCGTTCTGCGCGCCGGACATCGAGTGGGATTTTCGTCTGCCGCGCGTCAAGTCGATCAGTTCCTCCGGCCACAAGTACGGCCTCGCGCCGCTCGGCTGCGGCTGGGTGATCTGGCGTGACGCCGCCGCGTTGCCCGAGGATCTGGTGTTCAAGGTCGACTATCTCGGCGGCCAGGTCGGCACCTTCGCGATCAATTTCTCACGGCCCGCCGGTCAGGTCATTTCGCAATATTACGAGTTCCTGCGGCTTGGACGCGAGGGCTATGCCAAGGTCCAATCGGCGGCCTACAACGTCGCCCAGTATCTCGCCAAGGAAATTGCCCCGCTCGGTCCGTTCGAGTTCATCCACGACGGCTCCCCCGAAACGGGGCTTCCGGCCGTTTGCTTCCGTCTCAAGGAAGGCGCCCAACCCGGCTACACGCTCTACGACCTGTCGGACCGCCTGCGCCGGGACGGTTGGCAGGTGCCGGCCTTCGCGCTCAACGGCAAGGCCGCCGGCATCGACGTCATGCGCATCATGTGCCGGCGCGGATTCGAGATGGACATGGCGGACCTGCTGATGCGCGACTTCAAGAGCGCGCTTAATTTCTTCAAGGACCACCCCCCGTCCGACATCAAGCCATCGGAAGGTTCCGGCTTCCACCATACCTGATCGATCCGGACCTGATCGATCCGATCCGCTGCGCTCCTGGGGCGGCGGGCTCTGCATTCGGTATTTTTTGGAGGATGCCATGCCAACAGCGGCCAAGCCGGCTTCCCATGCACCCCCCCGCAGCGCGCGAACGGCACAAAAGGCCACGCTCGGCGTCATGACGCTCGCGGTGATGAACATCACGGCGGTGGTCAGCCTGCGCGGTCTCCCAGCGGAAGCAACCTACGGGCTGACGTCGGCCTTCTACTACATCTTCGCCGCCGTCTTCTTTCTCATTCCGGTTTCGATCGTCGCGGCCGAGCTTGCCACGGGGTGGCCGCAAAAGGGCGGCGTGTTCCGTTGGGTCGGCGAATCCTTCGGGGCCCGCATGGGATTTCTCGCGATCTTTCTCGTCTGGGTGGAATCGACGATCTGGTTCCCGACCGTCCTGACCTTCGGCGCGGTCGCCCTCGCGTTCATCGGGCCGGATCACAAATGGGATTCGGCCCTTGCCGCCAACAAGTTCTACACGATCATCATCGTCCTGGCGGTCTACTGGGTGGCCACATTCGTGGCGTTGCGGGGCCTGAAATCGGCGTCAACCATCGCGAAATGGGGCGGCCTGATCGGCACGATCATTCCCGCCGCGATCCTGATCGTCCTCGGCTTCGTGTATTACTTCTCCGGCAAGCCGTTGCAGGTCACGATGGCCTGGCGCGATCTGATCCCGGACTTCAGCAACTTCAACAATCTCGTCCTGGCCGCCGGCATCTTCCTCTTCTACGCCGGCATGGAGATGAATTCGATCCACGTCAAGGAGATCGACAACCCGTCGCAGAACTATCCGCTGGCTATTCTGATTTCGTCGGTTGCAACCGTGGCGATTTTCGTCCTGGGTACACTGGCCATCGCCTTCATCATCCCGAGCAGCCAGATCAATCTGGTCCAGAGCCTGCTGATTTCCTACAATGATTTCTTCGCGTTTCTCGGCATGAACTGGCTGTCGCCGATCATCGCCATAGCCC
>JAEZID010000144.1 GCA_023416195.1 Pseudomonadota bacterium
GCGGGCACCACATCAACGTCAACGTGTTCGACCGCGAGACGCTGCTGCACGCCATGGATCATCCGGAGCTGTACCCGCAGCTGACCATCCGGGTGTCCGGCTACGCGGTGAACTTCATCAAGCTCACCCGCGAGCAGCAGTTGGACGTCATCAACCGCACCTTCCACGGCAAGCACTGACGCATGAGCGTCGTCCGCCCCCTCCGTCCTTCATCGAGAGGGGGCGGGCCCCTGCGGTTCCGTTCCCGACACGTCTCATCGGGAACGCAAGGCCCCTCTCTACCGCACTGCGACATAGTGTCCGGAAGCCGTTCCGCACCGCGCACCGCGCTTGATCGGTCTTTTGGTATATTAATATATTGTCCGCACAGAAACCGTGCGACGCGCCCTCCACACTCCGGACCATACCGGGACCAAGGCGCGCACCGGGGGGAAATGGCTGAAACGGGCAGTTGCCCAACGTCTTTTCATCCGGAGTATTCCGCAATGAACCCCAATGGTGAACTCGGCGGCGACGCCCACTCGGCCCCGATCGAGAACGTCACCTTCGATGAGATCGTGATCGGTCAGTCGGCGAGCCTATCCCGCCAGCTGACGGTGATGGATGTCGAGCTGTTCGCCACCGTGTCGGGCAACATCGATCCGGTGCATCTGGATGCGAAGTTCGCCGCCGACAGCCGTTTCCAGAAGGTCATCGGCCACGGCATGTGGTCGGGCGCCCTGATCTCCGGCGTGCTCGGCACCCGCCTGCCCGGTGCCGGCACCGTCTATGTCGGCCAGGATCTCCGCTTCACTCGTCCCGTCGGCCTGGGCGACGTCGTCACCGCCACCGTCACCGTGCGCGACAAGCGCCCCGACAAGAACATCGTCGTCTTCGACTGCCGGTGCACCAACCAGCTTGGCGAAACTGTCGTCACCGGCACCGCCGAGGTGGTCGCCCCAACCCGCAAGGTCCGCCGCACCGCGCACGCGCTGCCGCAGATCCAGATGATCCGGCACGACAAGCACGACGCCCTGCTGCACAAGTGCGACAGCCTGCCCCCGGTGCCCACCGCGGTCGCGCATCCCTGCGACGAAAGCTCGCTGAAGGGCGCCGTCGAGGCGGCCGAGGCCGGCCTGATCGACCCCATCCTGATCGGCCCGGCCGCCAAGATCCGCTCCCTCGCCGCCACCCACGGGCTGGACATCGCGCGCTTCCGTCTGGTGGACGTGGAGCACAGCCACGCCGCCGCCGCCACCGCCGTGGCACTGGCTCGTGCCGGCGAGGCCGAGGCGGTGATGAAAGGTTCCCTGCACACCGACGAGCTGATGGCCGAGGTGGTCCGCAAGGAAACCGGCCTGCGCACGTCGCGTCGCATCAGCCACGTCTTCGTCATGAACGTGCCGACCTACCCGCGCGCCCTTCTGATCACCGACGCCGCGATCAACATCTACCCGACGCTGGAAGACAAGGTTCACATCGTCCAGAACGCCATCGACCTCGCCAAGGTCCTGGGCGTCGAGACGCCGAAGGTCGCCATCCTGTCGGCGGTCGAGACGCTGAACCCCAAAATCGCCACCACGCTGGAGGCGGCGGCGCTCTGCAAGATGGCCGATCGCGGCCAGATCACCGGCGGCATCCTCGACGGCCCGCTCGCCTTCGACAACGCCATCTCGGCGGAAGCGGCGCGCATCAAGGGCATCGCATCGCCGGTCTCGGGACAGGCCGACATCCTGCTGGTTCCGGACCTGGAGGCCGGCAACATGCTGGCCAAGCAGCTGTCCTTTCTGGCCAACGCCGACGCCGCCGGCATCGTGCTGGGCGCCCGCGTGCCGGTCATCCTGACCAGCCGCGCCGACAACGTGCGCACCCGCCTCGCCTCCTGCGCGGTGGCCGCCCTGGTCGCCGCCGCGCGCCGGCCGCGCGTCCCCACCGCTCTGGCCGCCGAGTGATGGAGCACATCATGGACGATCACGATGGATCAAACTCCTTCCGCACGCACACGCTGACGGAGGGGCACCGTCTGGGCCTGCCGCAAGACTGGCTGGAAAGCCTGCCGCATGCGGCGCGGCTTCCCGGCGCTGGCGCGGCGGCCCCGCAGGCCATGGACACCTTCCTGGCCTGGAAGCGCCAGGAAATGCTCGCCCGCCTCGGCCGGATGGACGAGCTGGCGCCGGCTCTGGTCATCGAAGCGCTGGAGGAGGTCGCGGCCGCCGATGGCCCCGGCTGGGTCCGGGATGCGATGGAGCGGATCATGTTCGCGCTCGTCTGGCCGAAGCGGACCGAGGGCATGCGCCTTCAACTGCTCACCGCCGTAGCGGATCTGGAACTTTGCCTGCGGGAATCCCCGTCGATGCGCCTGTTCGCCGATCTGGCGGGTTGCTGGCGCGCGACGCGGGACGGGGTGCTGCGGCTCGACGACATGGCGCGCCTGCCGGACCGGTGTCCCTGGCCGTCCTTGGCGGACCTGATCGTGGACGCCGAAAACAGCCTCGCCGAACGGCGCTATCTGCCGGCGGCGTGATGGCCCCCCGGATCGCACCCGTCAGCGTCGGATATGGAAAAGGCCGGACAGGGACGCTGTCCGGCCTTTTCCTTACCACCGCGAAAACGGTCCTTACGACAGGAAGTCCTCGCGGATCGGGGTGAAGATGTCGAGCAGGACGCCGGGCTCCAGCGCCACGACGCCGTGCAGCGCGTTGGACGGCACCATGTAGCCGTCGCCGACGCCGAGCCGCTGGGTGCGGCCCTCGATGGTCACGTCGAAGGTCCCCTTCTCCACCACCGCGCACTGGACGTGCGGGTGGCGGTGGAG
>JAEZID010000161.1 GCA_023416195.1 Pseudomonadota bacterium
CGTGTTCGGACTGGTGCGGGAAGGTGGAGGACTTGGCGTTGTGGTCGTCGCCGGTCAGCACCAGCACGCCGCCGTTCTTCGCCGTGCCGGCGCCGTTGGCGTGCTTGAACACGTCGCCGGAGCGGTCGACGCCGGGTCCCTTGCCGTACCACATGGCGAAGACGCCGTCGTACTTGGCGCCCGGGAACATACCGACCTGCTGGCTGCCCCAGACGGCGGTGGCGCCCAGCTCCTCGTTCACGCCGGGCTGGAACTGGATGTGGTTCTTCTCCAGGAACTTCCGCGCGTTCCACAGATTCTGGTCGAGCCCGCCCAGCGGCGAGCCGCGATAGCCGGAGATGAAGCACGCGGTGTTCAGACCCGCCGCAAGGTCGCGCTGGCGCTGCATCATCGGCAGGCGGACCAGCGCCTGGGTGCCCGTGAGGTACACGCGTCCCTGTTCGAGCGCGTACTTGTCCTCCAGAGTCACGGTTGCGAGAGCCATGTTTTCCTTCCCCATGTAGGCGCGGCTTTTGGGCGCCGGTGTTTGCCGTTATTTTTGTTCGTTAGGCAAAAAGGTAATCAAGGCTGTCGTATGCGGCAACGGCCCTCGCGCCCCCGTCCGCAAAAAGCAAGGAACGGTCGGGAAGGCGGCGCTGCCCGGAAACGGAGCGTCGGGAATCCCCGCCCGCGCGGAAATTCCCGCTCTCCCCTCATCCCGGCTCCAACGATATGGGAAGGGTTTCAGGCCGGCGGCAGGGGGGCGCCGTCGCTTCCCCACGCGTCCTGCTGTGGGGCGGGCGGGGGCTCCGGCCAGATGTCGGCGTCGGCCGCGCCGCGCAGGGTCAGCGTGCGCACCGTGGCGCGCAGGGACCGGATCAGGGCGCGCACGGCGATCAGCGTGTCCGCTCCCCCGTCGTCGCAGGCCGCGATCCAGCGCAGCGCCGCGACGTGGGCCTGCACCGCCTCGCCGAAGCCCTCGGCGTCCGGCTCGACCCAGGTGACGCAGGTGGACAGGGACCCGACGATGGCCGCCGCCCCGTGGTTGCCGTGCGAGGCGATCTGAAGGTCGGACACGGCGTGCCGCAGGCGGGACCCGATGGCGTCGGGCTTGTCCAGCGCCGCCTCCAGCCGGTCGAGCGCCAGCAGAAGCCGCACCCGCTTCGGATCGGCCGAGCGCACCGGCACGCCGGGCGGCGGCAGGCGCAGCGGAGCGCTGGCGGGGGTGGCATTGGGCGGCGTGGCGTTGGGCAGGGCGGGGCGTGCGGTCGCGGTCGGCCGGGCGGCGGAGGGGGATTCCGGCCGGCGCGGCTCGGGGCCGGCGGTCCTGGTCCGATTGCGGCGCGGGTTCGCCAGCACGGTCTCGATCCGGCGGGCGATGGTGGCGGCGGGAGCGGGCTTCGCCAGCACGGAATCCGCCCCGGCGTCCCAGGCGGCGCGCACGGTGGCGAGGTCGGCGTTGGCGGTCAGCACGATGATCGGCAGGTCGGGGTTCAGGCTTTCCGGCGACCGCCGCACCCAGCTCAGCAGCTGCGCGCCGCCGACCGGCTCCATCACCCAGTCGGTGACCAGCAGGTCGTAGGGCTCGCGCCGCAGCAGTTCCTGCGCTTCCTGTCCGTTGGGGGCGGCGATGACCTGACCGACGCCCCACAGGCTCAGCATGTCCTTCAGGGCGCGCAGCAGGAGCGGGTTGTCATCGACGAGGAGGATCTTGAGCTGGCTCGGGTAGCGTCGCGGCATGGGCGGGGTCCGGCTGGTTCGGGCTCCATGGTGTGAGACCGCATATTCGTCGTCCTCCCACGCTTTGCAGGACGTGGAGACGTGTTAGCGCGATTCCGGGCCGCAACCGCGCCGGGCCTTCGCCACGCGGGGTGCGGATCCTTGTCCGGACCTCCGTTCGAAAGTGGGTGTTGATGGTCGGGCAGGCGCAAAGGAAGGGGGTTCGCATGGCCGAACGAGACGACCGGGCGGGTCGCCGGAGGTTACACGAACGCACAGGCATCCATCGGCCGGCGGGAAACGACCGTCACCGTGGGCGAGGACACCGGGCAGAAAGAGGACGGGCGCTACCGCGTCAGCGCCAAATCCTTCAGAACGGCCACCTCGTGGGCCTGCTCGTCCAGGCGGGCCTTGACCGCGTCGCCGATGGACACGACGCCGACCAGATCGCCCGCGTCGTCGCACACCGGCATGTGGCGGTGGCGGCGCAGGGTCATCGTCTGCATCACATCCTTGACCGTATCCGAGGGCCGGCAGGTCTTGACCGACTTGGTCATCAGGTCCTCGACCGTGTATTCCATCGCGTCCGCTCCGCGCAGGGCCACCGCACGCACGATGTCGCGCTCGGACAGGATCCCGATCAGCTTGCCGCGCCGGTCACGCACCACCACGGCGCCGATGCGCTTGTCGGTCAGCAGGCGCGCGGCGGTTTCGATCGTTTCCGACGGCAGAATGGAGACGATGGTACGGCCTTTGTGGTTCAGAACGTCGGCAACGGTGGTCATGTCCTCCCCTCCCCTTGGTGTTCGAAAACCTCACCCAAGGAGCGTGGTGCGAGGCGCCGCGGCGACAAGGCATGGCACCGGCACATTAGGCAATTCTTATCGGTGTGGACGCCCCCGCGAACAGTCCGTAGGGTGGGGCGAGCATCGCGAAGCGAGGGAGGGCGGCATGGCCGGCAATTGTTGTGGGGGTGGCTGCGGAGTGGGCGGGAAGGGTGGCGGCGGCCGGCAGGCCGACTATCGCCAAATCCTGCGCATGGCCATGCTGATCAACGCCATCATGTTCGTGATCGAACTGACGGCCGGCATCAAGGCCGACTCCATGGCGCTGCGTGCCGACGCGCTGAACTTCCTGGCCCACGCCGCCAGCTATGGCGTCAGCCTGTGGGTGCTGGGCAAGGCTCTGGAATGGCGCGCCCGCGCCGCCCTGCTGCAAGGCTTGGCGCTGGGCGCCATGGGGCTGTGGGTGGCGGGCACCACCGCCTGGAATGCCTATGCCGGCACCGTGCCCGACGCGCCGGTGATGAGCCTCGTCGGCCTGCTGGCGTTGGCCGCCAACCTGTCGGTCGCGGCGCTGCTGTTCGCCGGCCGGCGCGGCGGCGTCACCCTGCGCGCGGTCTGGCTGTGCTCGCGCAACGACGCGATGGGCAACGTCGCGGTCATCGTGGCGGCGGCCGGCGTCTGGGCGATGGGGCAGGGCTGGCCGGACATCCTGGTCGCCGTCGTGATCGCGGGCCTGTCGCTGTCCGCTTCCTGGTCGATCCTGCGGCAAGCCGTGGGCGGGTTGCGCGCCTATCACGGCGAGCCCGCTTGACAACCCCGCATCCGCTGTGGCGAACTTCCCGTCATGAACACACCGTCGCTCACCCTCAGCCGTCGTTGGTGGTGGCCCGTCTGACCGGGCCGGCCAGCCGACGCGCGTGAGCGCACTCATCGATCAAAGGCCGCCCGGAGGTTCCGGGGCGGCCTTTTCCATATCGGGAATCAGGGTGTCGAACAGGGATCTTCGGGTGCGCCGTTACAGGAGGCCCCGATGTTCCTCGCCGATCCCAAGCACCTCGACCCGCTCCGCTACCGCACGCGCGGCGGCCTGACCATCGCCCGCACGGCCGAACCGGTGGAGCCGGACGCCGCGCTCGACCCGATCATCGACGCGCTCGACACCCGGCGCGGCCTGCTGCTGGGCAGCGGGGTGGAGGCGCCGGGCCGCTACCGCCGCTTCGCGCTGGGTTTCACCGATCCGCCGCTGGCGATTGCGGCGCGCGGGCGCACGGTGCGCATCGACGCCCTGAACGCGCGGGGCCGCGTGCTGCTGCCCGCCGTCGCCGCCGCCCTGCGCGGCATGGAGGCGCTGGCCGGGATCGAGACCGCGCCAACCCGCATCACCGTCCTGGTCCGCAAGCCCACCCACCCCTTCGCGGAGGAGGAGCGCAGCCGGCAGCCCTCCGTCTTTTCCGTGCTGCGCGTCCTGCTCGACCTTTTCGCCGCGCCGGCCGATCTGGTGCCGGGCGATCCGCTGCTGGGCCTGTACGGCGCTTTCGCCTACGACCTCGCCTTCCAGTTCGAGCCGATCCGCATGACGCTGGAGCGCCCCGACGACCAGCGCGACCTCGTCCTCTACCTCCCCGACGCGCTGGTCGCGGTGGACCCGTCCGCCGGGGTGGCTCGCCGCTTCTCCTACGAGTTCGCCTGCGGTGACGCCTCCACCGCCGGTCTGGCGCGCACCGGCCGCGCCCATCCCTACCGCCCGGACACCAACGCGGCGGCCGAGGCGGACCATGCCCCCGGCGAGTACCAGCGGGTGGTCGAGGCCGCCAAGGCCGCCTTCCGGCGCGGCGACCTGTTCGAGGTGGTCCCCGGCCAGACCTTCGCCGAGCCCTGCGCCGACGCGCCCTCCACCGTCTTCCGCCGCCTGCGCCAGTCCAACCCCGCGCCGTACGAGGCGCTGGTCAACCTCGGCTCCGGCGAGTTCCTCGTCGCCGCCAGCCCGGAAATGTATGTCCGCGTGCAGGGCCGCCGCATCGAGACCTGCCCGATTTCCGGCACCGTCGCGCGCGGGGCCGACGCGCTGGGCGACGCCTCGCAGATCCTGCGGCTGCTGAACTCGGCCAAGGACGCGGCGGAGCTGACCATGTGCACCGACGTGGACCGCAACGACAAGGCGCGGGTGTGCGAGCCCGGTTCCGTCCGCGTCATCGGCCGGCGGCTGATCGAACAGTACTCCCGCCTGATCCACACGGTGGACCATGTGGAGGGCACCTTGCGGGCGGAATTCGACGCGCTCGACGCCTTCCTGACCCACAGCTGGGCGGTCACGGTCACCGGCGCGCCGAAGCGCTGGGCCATGCAGTTCCTGGAGGACACGGAGAAGTCGCCGCGCCGCTGGTACGGCGGGGCCTTCGGGCGGCTCGGCTTCGACGGTGGGATGGACACCGGCCTGACGCTGCGGACCATCCGCATGAAGGACGGCGTGGCCTTCATCCGCGCCGGTGCGACGCTACTGTCCGACAGCGACCCGGACGCGGAGGACGCCGAATGCCACCTGAAGGCCGCCGCCTTCCGCGACGCCATCCGGGGCGCGCTTCCGGCGCGCACCACCGCTTCACCGGTGGCGAAGACGGGGCAGGGCAAGCGGGTGCTGCTGGTGGACCACGACGACAGCTTCGTGCACACGCTGGCCGACTATCTGCGGCAGACCGGTGCGGCGGTGACGACCCTGCGCCACACGCACGCCCGCGCGGCGCTGGCGTCGAACCCTCCCGACCTCGTCGTGCTGTCGCCCGGCCCCGGCCGCCCGGCGGACTTTGACCTGTCCGGCACCATCGACGCCGCGCTGGACCTCGGCGTGCCGGTGTTCGGGGTGTGCCTCGGCCTTCAGGGCATGGTGGAGCGTTTCGGCGGCGAACTGGCCGTGCTGCCGGAACCGGTCCACGGCAAGGCGTCGGACGTGCGGATCCTCGGTGGCTGCGTGTTCGACGGCTTGCCGGACCGCCTTACCGTGGGCCGCTACCACTCGCTGGTGGCGCGGCGCGACCGGCTGTCGGACGACCTTCTGGTGACGGCGGAAACGGACGACGGGCAGGTGATGGCCATCGAACACCGCCACCTGCCGCTCGCGGCCGTGCAATTCCATCCCGAGTCGATCCTGTCGCTCGGGGGAGGTGCGGGGCTGGCGCTGATCGGAAACGTCATGGCCCGGCTGGCCGGGCGGCGTACGGCCTTGGAAAAAGCGGAGAAAGCGGCCTGAAAAGGCTGCTTACTCCACCATCCCCAGGGCTTCCTTGTAGAGGTCCAGCAGGGCTTCCTGCTCCTGCCGGTCGGCCTTGTCCATCTTCCGCAGGCGGATGATCTGGCGGATGATCTTGGTGTCGAAGCCGGTGCCCTTGGCCTCGGCGTAGACTTCCTTGACGTCCTCCTGGAGGCCGCGCTTCTCTTCTTCGAGGCGCTCGATGCGCTCGACGAAGGACCTCAGGCGATCCGCCGCAATGCCGCCGACGTCGGACATGATCAGGTAACCTCAAATAGGGACATTCGGAAACGGGGCGGGACGATATCCATGGCCGGGGGCGATGGCAAGGGGGCAGGCCGCCCGCGGCACCCGTTGCCACAGCCAGCCGCCGCCTTGCCAGAAAGTGGTATGGCGTGCCGGTGAGAAAGCGACGACCTTGCTCGCTGCGTGCGCGTATGGCGCGAAGCGCATCCAGCTTATTGCGACGCAGCAACTCCGCTGGTAATACCATCGTCGAGGTGCCGCTTCACAAAGCGTCACAAATCCGGCATTCATGCCCATGGACTATGCCGATTGCCCGGAAATCGGCCACTTCGCGGCAGGGAGAAGAAAAGCAATGAAAGTCGCCATACCCAGGGAGCGCCGCGCGGGCGAGCACCGCGTCGCGGCCTCGCCGGAGACGGTCAAGAAGTTGAAAGCTCTCAACCTCGACGTGGTCGTGGAAACCGGTGCGGGCCTCGGCTCCAACCTGCCGGACGCGGTGTTCGCGGCGGCTGGTGCGACCATCGCGCCCGACGCCGCCGCGGCGCTGGCCGACGCCGACATCGTGCTCAAGGTGCAGCGCCCGCTGACCGCCGCCGAGGGCGGCGCGGACGAACTGGCGCTGATCAAGCGCGGCGCTCTGCTGTTCGGCATCCTCCAGCCGCACAACGCCCGCGAGTCGCTGGCTGCCTACGCCGATGCTGGCGTCAACGCCTTCGCCATGGAGTTCATGCCGCGCATCACCCGCGCCCAGGTCATGGACGTGC
>JAEZID010000169.1 GCA_023416195.1 Pseudomonadota bacterium
TACGTCAACCGCAACACCATCGGCGCGGTGGTCGGCGTGCAGCCCTTCGGCGGGCACGGCCTGTCGGGCACCGGCCCGAAGGCGGGCGGACCGCTCTACCTCACCCGCCTGCTGAGCCGCCGGCCGAAATCCGTGCTGACCCTGCGCGGGACGGAGGCAGACCGCACCCCGATCCACGCCTACGCCGACTGGCTGCGCGCGACGGGCCATACGGCGGAGGCGGCGCGCTGCGCCGATTACGCCACCCGCAGCGCGCTCGGCGGCAGCGCGGAGCTGGCCGGGCCGGTGGGGGAACAGAACGTCTACGCGCTGCACCGGCGCGGGACCATCCTGCTGCTGCCGCAGACGGAAACGGGCCTGCTGCTGCAACTGGGGGCCGTCTTCGCCACCGGCAACGACGCCGTGGTCGATGCGCCGGCGACCCTGGCCGATGTGCTGCGCGGCCTGCCGGTCGAGCTAGCCCGCCGTGTGCGGGTGACCGGGGATTGGGGCGCGGCCGGGCCGTTCGCCGGGGCTCTGGTCGAGGGCGACGCGGAGCGGCTGACGGCCATGAACCGGCGCATCGCCGATCTGCCCGGCCCCATCGTGACCGTGCAGGGCATGACCGGCGGTGACGGGGACTGCACGCTGGATTGGCTGCTGGACGAAGTCTCGCTCAGCGTCAACACCACGGCGGCGGGCGGCAACGCCAGCCTCGTCGCGATCAGTTGAGGGGTAAGGAAGGCCCTCCCCCACCGAAGGTGGGGGAGAGTTGGGTGGGGGCCGGCCGCAACGGCCTTATCCGATTGAAAGAGTGGGGTATTGCCGTCCATTATCCGGCCAGAAACACCAATCACACAGAGGAACGCCCTTCCATGACCGCGCCGGTTCCGACCATCCTGACCGCCGAACAGACGGCCGCGCATCTGCCATTCGACCGGCTGTGCGACGCGCTGGCCGAGGCCGCCCGCGACTACGCCGCCGGGCGGATCGTCAGCCCGGAACGGCAGGTGCTGCCGCTGCCCCAGGACGGCGTTCTGCTGTCGATGCCGGCCACCGCCCAGGACATCGCGATCCACAAGCTGGTCAACGTCTGCCCGGCCAACGGGGCGCTTGGGCTGCCGACCATCCACGGCGTGGTCGCCGCCTACGACGCGGCGACCGGCGCGCCGCTGGCGATCCTCGACGGCCCGACCGTCACCGGCCGTCGCACCGCCGGGATCTCCATGCTCGGGATTCGGACGCTGGCCCGCTCGGCGCCGAACCATGTCGCGCTGATCGGCTGCGGCACGCAGGCGTCCCACCACGCGGAGGCGCTGGCCGCCCTGTACCCCGGCATCCGCGTGGACGCCCACGCGCGCAGCCTCGACAGCGCGGAGGCCTTCTGCCGCAAGCACGCCGGCCTCAACCTCGATCTGCGCGCCACGGTCGGCGCCGTCGATCCGGCGGCCTCGGTCGTCATCACCCTGACCACCAGCCGCCAGCCGGTCTATGACGAGACGCCGCGCCCCGACCGGCTGCTGATCGGCGTCGGCGCCTTCAAGCCGGAGATGGCGGAGTACGGCGCGACCTCCATCCACGGCAGCGAGGTCTTCCTCGACGACCCGGCCGGCGCCAGGCACGAGGCCGGCGACCTGATCCAGGCCGGTTTCGACTGGGCCAAGGGGCGCTCGCTGGTCGATGCGCTGGAAGGCCGCGTGTCGCCGGACCGGCCCCGCCTGTTCAAGAGCGTCGGCTGCGCCGCCTGGGACCTCGCCGCCGGCCGCTGCGCCATGGCGGAACTCCGTCGGGCGAATCCGCGATAACCATCCCGGCCAAGCTGCCCCCCGGCCACGTCCGTCCTAGATTATGGGCGGGAACCCGATTGGTTTTGCGTGGCGGGGAGCAGCATGACGGCCGATCTCATCTACCAGTCCGGCTTCGGCAACGAGTTCGCGACCGAAGCCTTGCCCGGCGCGCTGCCGGTGGGTCGCAACTCGCCGCAGCGAGCACCCTACGGCCTGTACGCCGAGCAGCTGTCCGGCACCGCCTTCACCGCGCCGCGCGCACACAACCGGCGGTCCTGGCTCTACCGCATCCGCCCGGCGGCGATGCACCAGCCCTTCGAGCGCATCGACAACGGCCGTCTGCTGAGCCGCTTCGACGAGGTGCCGACGCCGCCGAACCAGCTGCGCTGGGACCCGCTGCCGCTGCCCAACCGGCCGACCGACTTCCTGGACGGGCTGGTGACCATGGCCGGCAACGGCGGGCCGGCGGCGCAGGCCGGCTGCGGCATTCACCTCTACGCCGCCAACCGCTCCATGGACGGGCGCTTCTTCTACGACGCGGACGGCGAGCTGCTGATCGTGCCGCAGATGGGACGGCTGCGCCTTGCCACCGAATTCGGGATTCTGGAGGTCGAACCGCAGGAGATCGCCGTCGTCCCGCGCGGCGTCCGCTTTCGCGTCGAACTGCCGGACGGACAGGCGCGCGGCTACGTCTGCGAGAATTACGGCGCGCCGTTCCGCCTGCCGGATCTGGGACCCATCGGGTCGAACGGGCTGGCGAACCCGCGCGACTTCCGCACCCCGACCGCCTGGTACGAGGACCGCGAGGGCGACTTCACGCTGGTCGCCAAGTTCAACGGCCATCTCTGGGCCACCGCCATCGACCATTCGCCGCTCGACGTGGTCGCGTGGCACGGCAACGGCGCGCCGTACAAGTACGATCTGCGGCGGTTCAACACCATCGGCTCGATCAGCTTCGACCACCCGGATCCGTCGATCTTCCTGGTGCTGCATTCGGTCAGCGACACGCCGGGCGTGGACAACATCGACTTCGTGGTCTTCCCGCCGCGCATCCTGGCGGCGACGGACACCTTCCGCCCGCCCTGGTTCCACCGCAATTACGCCAGCGAGTTCATGGGCCTGATCCACGGCGTCTACGACGCCAAGGAGGAAGGATTCCTGCCCGGCGGCGCGTCCTTGCACAATTGCATGAGCGGCCACGGGCCGGACGCCGAGACCTTCGAGAAGGCGTCCGCCGCCGACACGAGCAAGCCCCATTACGTCACCGACACCATGGCCTTCATGTTCGAGACGCGCGCCGTCATCCAGCCGACGCGCTTCGCGCTGGAGACGGCGCAGTTGCAGCACGAGTATTTCCGCTGCTGGCAGGGCCTCAAAAAGAACTTTGACCCCAGTCGGCCGTGAAATCGGCCATTTTGAATGCGGGCGGGGCCTTCAGCAGGGACAGCGCCGACAGGGCCATGACCTGGGCCGAATGCACCATGTCGTCGATGCCCACATACTCGTCCGGCTGGTGGGCGAGGTCGAGGATGCCAGGGCCATAGGCGATGCAGTCCTTCAGGTGCCCGACGCGCACGATGTGCTTCTGGTCGTAGGTGCCGGGCGACACGACATGCGTCGCCGGGCGGCCCAGCACCGCCTGGATGGCCCCCTCCACCGCGCGGACCACCGGCGCGTCGGCGTCGGTCATGGTCGGCAGGAAGGCCAGCACCTCGCGCAGTTCGTAGTCGAAGCCGGGACGCTCGCGGCGCAGCCCCTCCAGGATATCGACGATTTCCGCCTTCACCGCCTCCGGCTCCTCCTCGATCAGGTAGCGGCGGTCGATCACCATGCGGCAGCTGTCGGGGACCATGGGGCTGGGCAGGCCCTCGCGGTCCTCCGGCTGGCCGCCGTGGATGGCATTGACGTTGATGGTGGACTGGCGCGCCCCTTCCGGCACGACGGGCATGGCGGTGCGCTTGGCCGCGAGGCGCGGGACCAGCTCCGATTCGATCCGGTGCAGCACGGCCCCCATGTGGCGCACCGCGCAGTTGCCGAGGAAGGGCATGGAGCCGTGGGCGACGCGGCCCTTCGTCTCGATCTCCGCCCACCAGACGCCGCGATGGCCGATGCACACCCGGTCCACGTTCAGCGGTTCGGGGATGATGACGTGATCGACGCGCGGGCGCGAGAAGTAGCCAAGCTTGGCGAGATGCCCGACGCCGCCGTAGCCGCCGGACTCCTCGTCCACCGTGCCGGAGATCTCCAGGGCGCCGCCGAAGGGGATGCCCTCGTCAAGGATCGCCTCGACCGCGATGATGGAGGCGGCGATGCCGCCCTTCATGTCGCAGGCACCGCGCCCGTAGACGCGCCCGTCCTTCACCACCCCTTCGAAGGGATCGACGGTCCAGCCGCGCCCCGCCGGCACCACGTCGATGTGCCCGTTGAAGTGGACGCAGGGTCCCGGCTCCCGCCCCTCGATGCGGGCGATGACGTTGGTGCGGGGGTAGCGGTCGCTGTCGCCCGGCGTTCCCTCCGCCCGCACATACTCCACCTGGAAGCCGCGCGCGGCCAGCCGCCGGCCGATGAACTCCGCGCAAGGCGTGTAGGCGTCGCCCGGCGGGTTGACCGTGGGGATGCGGATCAGGTCGCGGGTGAGACCGACAAGGTCGTCGCGGCGATCCTCGATCCGGCGGAACAGGGACTCTCGTGTGCCCGGCGGCATGCGTCCTCCCACATATCTTTGCTTCTTATGTGGGAGGATCGGCCATGCCTAGCCTACATGTCGAGCCCGATATCGAGGTTCGGCGCGCTGTGGGTGATCCAGCCGACGGAGATCATGTCCACCCCGGCCTCCGCGATGGGGCGGACGGTGGACAGGGTGACGTTGCCCGACGCCTCGGTCAGCATCCGGCCGTCCACCATGGCGACGGCACGGCGCAGAGTCTCCGGATCCATGTTGTCGAGAAGCACCACGTCCGCCGGCAGGGTCAGCAACTCCTCCAATTGCGCCAGCGTGTCCACCTCGACCTCCACCTTCACCATGTGGCCGATGGTGGCACGCACGCGCTCGACCGCCGGGCGGATGCCGCCGGCCACGGCGATGTGGTTGTCCTTGATGAGCACGGCGTCATCCAGCCCGAAACGGTGGTTGAAGCCGCCGCCCAGCCGCACCGCCTGCTTTTCCAGAACGCGCAGGCCCGCCGTGGTCTTGCGGGTGCAGACGATGCGGGCGTTCGTGCCCTCCACCGCGCGGACCAGCGCGCGGGTCGCGGTGGCGATGCCGGACAGGCGGCCCAGCAGGTTCAGCGCCGTGCGCTCGCCGGTCAGCAGGGCGCGGGCGCGGCCGGTTACCGTGGCGATGGTGCCGCCCGGCGGCACGTCGGCGCCGTCGCCATGCTCAACCTCCAGGCGGGCGTCGGGGTCGAGGATGCGGAAGGCGGACAGCGCGACCTCCAGCCCGGCGACGCGGCCGTCCTGGCGCGCGACGAGACGGGCTGTGGCGACGGCGTCCGCCGGAACGATGCTGTCGGTGGTGATGTCGCCGGCCCGCCCGAGATCCTCGGCGAGGGCGGCGCGGACGATAGGCTCGTAGGTCAGAGGATGGAGCATGCGGCGTCTTCCAGGGTAGGTCCGGCGTTGCCGGCAAGGTCGTTCAGGGTGAAGCGGTGGCGCTGCGCGGCCGGATCCTCCAGGGGAAAGTCCGAACGGAAGTGTGCGCCACGGCTTTCGGTGCGGGCCAGCGCCGCGTGCACCACCAGCCGCCCGACGAGCAGCCGGTTGCGCGCCTCGCCCCAGCGGCGCACGGATTCCGCGTCCGCCCCGCCATCGCCCCGCAGCCGGTCGAGCGCCACGGCCAACCGGTCGAGCCGCCGCCGGGCGTTGCGCAAACTGGCGCCGTCGCGCACCAGCCCGGCGGCCTGATAGAGCGTGGCGCGGGAATTGGCCGTGATGGCGTCCACCAGCGCGGCACCCGCCCCACCCGCGACGGCCGGCGGCTGCGGCAGGGCGAAGGGGGCCAGGGCGGGAAGCGACCGCTCGGCCACGTCGCGGGCGACGCGGGCGCCGAACACCAGCGCCTCCAGCAGGGAGTTGCTGGCGAGGCGGTTGGCGCCGTGCACGCCGGTGCAGGCGGTCTCGCCGCAGGCCCACAGCCCTTCCACGTCGGTGCGGCCCGACAGGTCGGTGACGACTCCGCCCATATGATAGTGCGCGGCGGGGGCCACCGGCACCGGATCCGTCCACGGGTCGAGGCCGTGTTCGGCGCACAGCGCCAGCACGGTCGGGAAACCCTCGGGCTTGGCGGCCAGCGCCGGGCGCAGGTCGAGATAGACCGGCTCCCCCGTCGCCACGCGGGCGCCGATGGCGCGGGCCACCACGTCGCGCGGGGCCAGTTCGGCCAAGGGATGCTCGCGGGCCATGAACCGATCACCGTGCCGGTCGAGCAGAAGGGCGCCCGCCCCGCGCAACGCCTCGGTCAGAAGGGGTGCGGGGTCGGCATCGACGGCCAGCGCCGTGGGGTGAAACTGCACGAACTCCACGTCGGCCAGCGTCGCCCCGGCGCGGGCGGCCAGCGCCAGCCCGTCGCCGGTCGCTTCCGCCGGGTTGGTGGTGCGGGCAAAGGCGGCGCCGATGCCGCCGGTCGCCAGCACGACGCGCGCGGTGCGGTGGAACACCCAACCGTCAAGATGGCGGGCCAGCACGCCGCAGACCCGCCCGCCGCGCACCGCCAGATCGACGGCGCAGGCGTTGGTTTCCACCCGGATGGACGGGGTGGCGCGCACCCGCTCCGCCAGCGC
>JAEZID010000218.1 GCA_023416195.1 Pseudomonadota bacterium
TGGTTGACGAGCGCGCGGGCGATGGCGACGCGCTGGGCCATGCCGCCGGAGAGCTGGTGCGGGTGGGCCTTGGCGAAGCCCTCCAGCCCGACCAGCTCCAGATGCTCCCACACCCTCCGGGCGACCTCCGCCCTGGGCAGGTTCTTCAGCCCGAAGGCGATGTTCTGCTCGACCGTCAGCCAGGGCAGCAGGCGGTGCTCCTGGAAGATCACCCCACGATCGAGGCCGGGACCGCCGAGGGGCCGCCCGCCGAGCGTGACGGACCCGTCATAGCTGGTCTCCAGACCGGCGATGATGCGCAGAAGCGTGCTCTTGCCGCAGCCGGAACTGCCGACGATGCTGACGAAGCTCCCGCCCGGAACGTCGAGCCGGATGTCGCTGAGCGCCTGGACCGTTTCGGTCCTGAGCGGGCCGGTCTTCAGCGTGAAGGTTTTGGACAGCGGGCCGATGCGCAGGCTGGCGGCGCGGTCGGCGGCCCGATCGGCGCCCGTCTTGCGGGCAGCGGTGGCAACCATGGCGGTCAGCTCCCCGAGAAGGTGGATTTCCAGGTGATCAGGCGGCGTTCGGCGGCGCGCAGCACGACGTCCAGCAGCTTGCCCATGGCGCCGATGGTGATCATGCCCACCAGAACCTGATCGGTCTGGCTCATCTGCCGGGCGTCCATGATGAGGTAGCCGAGGCCCGACGAGGCGGCGATCAGCTCGGCGGCGACCACGCAGATCCAGGCCACCATCAGCCCGACGCGCAAGCCCGTCATGATGTTCGGCAGCGCCCCCGGCAGAACGACCTGAAGAATGAAGCGACGGCGCGTCACCTCCAGCACGCGCGCCAGCTCGACATGGCGGTGGTCGGTCTGGCGGATGCCGTCGATGGTGTTGACGAGGATGGGAAAGATGGCGCCGAGGAAGATGATGTAGACTTTTCCCGCCTCGCCGATGCCGAACCACAGAATGGCCAGCGGAATCCAGGCGATGGGCGGAATGGGCTTGGTCAGCTGGATGATCAGGTCGGTCAGCCGGTCCAGCGTCCGCGACAGGCCGATCCCGACGCCCAGCGGCAGGCCGACCAGCGCAGCGATGGCGAACCCCTCCAGAACGCGCAGCAGACTGACGCCCAGATGGCGGAACAGGTCGCCGCTGGCCGCCAGATCGACGAAGGCCTTGCCCACCCTGGTCGGCGGCGGCAGCAGGATGGGTCGGATGTAGCCCAGCTCGAACGCGGCCTGCCACGCCGCCAGCAGCGCGACGGGAAGCGCCACATACAGCGCCGCCCGCCCCAGGACACCCGGCAAGACGCCGGCCAGGGCGCCCGGGCGGGAGCGCGCGGCCCCAGCCGTCAGCCCGGCCCGCTGCGTGGAAGGCGAATCGGAGGCCAGTTCGGCGCTCATTTCAGCCCCGCCTCGTCCGCCAGCTTGCGGTTGAAGAAGGCATCCACGTCCACCGCCGTCTTGATCAGGCCGTGGGCGCGCATGAACTTTTCGGTCTTCTTGACCTCGGCCACGTCGTCGTCGTGGATGGCCGGGTCATAGTTCATCCGCTGCAGGACCTGGACCAGCAGGTCGGGGGCCAGATTGACGTCGCCGCTGATGAGTTCGGCGGCCTCCTTGGGATTGGCGGTGATGAACTCCGAAGCGCGCTTGTACGCCGTCAGCAGCGCCTTCGCCTGCTCGGGCCGGTTCTTGAGGAAGCCGTTGTCGGCGACGATCAGCAGCAGCCCCTTCTTGATGCCGGTGCCGTCGGCCAGCACGCGGACCGCCTTCTGCGATTCGAAGCGGGTCAGGATCGGCTCCCACACGGCGCCGGCGTCGATGGTGCCGGCGACGATTGCCGGCGGGATCTCCGCCACCGGCAGGTTGATCAGCTCGACGTCGTTGAGCGTCAGGCCGCCCTGCTCAAGAACCAAGGCCAGCAGATGGTGGGCGTAGGACCCCTTGGTCACCGCCACCTTCCGACCCTTCAGCTCCTTCGGCGAGGCGATGGGAGAGGCGCCGCCGACGATGACCGCCAAACTCTTCGGGCCGTCGGAGGTCAGCGCGATGGCGCTGGTGTTGAGCCCCGCCGCCTTGCCGACGAGGGCCGGGGTGTCGCCGACGAAGCCCACATCCTGCTGTCCGGCGGCGAAGGATTCGTTGATCGGCGGACCGGCGGGGAAGAGCGACCACTTGACGGCCGCGTTCGGCGCCACCTTGGCCAACTCCTCGTCCAGCCACTTCTTCTGCTTTGCGACGAACAGGGGCGCATAGAGGGGAAGGGTTGCGCGGCGATGCGCAGATCGTCGGCGGAGGCGGCGGTGGCGGTGGCGGTGGCGGTGGCGGCCAGCCCGAGGCTGATGGCGGCCGCGATGGCCAAGGCGACAAATCTGGAAACGGCCATGGTCGATACCTCGCTTCATGCTCGGGTTATGGGGCTGGGAGTTGGGGCTCCGGCTTGGCAGCGCGTCGCCGGTTCCCCGATCGCCCAATTCCATATTGATTTTGTGGCTTTCCGTATTTCATTTAACACGATCAAATGTCAATACGTCCCCACATCGCGGACTGTCTGGATTTGTAATTTTTTCCAAAAATGCGCATTCAGTGTCGTTAATTGATTTATATCAACGAACTTCATATCATTTTCCTAGTTGATAAATAGCCTTATTAGGCGCGGGCGCTCCGGTCCGCTGCCTTGGCCGAAGGACGATCCGATGACGACGAAGACCCCTCATGAAGACGGCTTCCGCCGCTTCACGCTGACGCCCTACAACCCCTTCATCGGCGCCGTGTTGGACGGAATCGACCTGAGGGAGACCACCGGCGAGGAGGTCCGCGCCGACCTGCGCCGGGCGCTGGCCGAGTATGGCGTGCTGTTCTTCCGCGGCCAGACGCTGAGCCCGGAGCAGCAGGTCGATGTCGCCCGGATCTTCGGCGATCCCGACAAGGCCAAGGCCTATTTCAAGCGCCACGACTCGAACCGGCTCGTCGAGCTGATCGAATTCACGCCGGGGCAACCGGGGTACGGCACCGATCAGTGGCACGCCGACATCACCTTCTCCGCCAACCCGCCCACCGGCACGGTCCTGCACGCGTGCGACGTGCCGTCCGTCGGCGGCGACACCGCCTGGGCCAGCGGAACCTACGTCTACGACCGCCTCGACCCGGCCTTGCGCGCCTATCTGGAAACGCTGGAGGCGGTGCACAGCATCGAGCACAGCGGCTGGCCCGAGTGGTTCCGCACCCAGCCCAACGGGGAGGAGCTGTACCGTCAGGCCCGCGCCGAGCATCTGCCGGTGGTGCACAAGGTCGTCCAGACCCATCCGGTCACGGGCCGCAAGCTGGTCTATGTCAGTCCGAATTTCACCCTGCGCATCCGCGGCCTGTCCCGCCAGCAGAGCGACGCGCTGCTGACCTTCCTGTTCGGGCTATTCGAGAAGCCCGAAGCCCAGGCGCGTTGGCGCTGGCGGAACGGCGACGTAGCGATCTGGGACAACCGTGCCACCGTCCATTACGCGGTGACCGACTACACCGAGTACCGCCTGCTCCACCGGGTCACCTTCGGCGAAGACAAGGCCTTCTGAGCGGACGACCGGCTTTCGCAATGCATGAATAGCCGTGAATTTCTGTGTTTGGCGGGTGCGGCTTGGAAAATCCGGTGGCCGGTCTTCCCAACCGTCCACCGTCGCCGTTCCGCGGGAGAAGAGAGCAATGCCCGCCCGTGAACAGCGACGCGCGGGATGACGTCCCCCTCCGTCCCGGGAGGGACCTCGTCATCCCCGTCGTCTCGCCTGATTTCAACAGTTCATAATTGTGCGTATTTGAAAATAAT
>JAEZID010000221.1 GCA_023416195.1 Pseudomonadota bacterium
ACATGGCCGTGTGCAGGAAGCGGTCGACGAACATCGCGCCCGACTCCTTGTCGATCTCGTACTTCACCGGCTCGCCGCGCAACGGGATCTCGATGACCACGTTCACGTCCCACGGGGCGTTCTTGCCAACCGGAACCTTGCTGAGATCCATGGAAACTATCCTTTGAATGCAAAAGCGGGATGCGCGGGATGAGGACGCCGGCCAATCTCCCGACGCCGCGCGGGGGCGGAGTTTTAGGCAGAAGCGAGCATAAGTCAAAGGCACTTGCGCGGGTGCGGCAATGGGGCGAGCCTTTTGCGCATGATCCGAACGCTTTTCGTACTGCTTTTTCTGCTTTTTGGGGCCTTTCCGGCGTGGAGCGAGCCGGTGGGCGGCCCTGCCCACGGTGTTGCCCATGGTGTTGCCCATGGTCTTGCAATGCACGGTGATCCGGCGCTGCCGCCCGGATTCAGTCATTTCCCTTATGTCAACCCGGACGCCCCGAAGGGCGGCGTGTTGCGTCAAGCGGTAACCGGCGGCTTCGACACGCTGAACCCCCATGTGGTGAAGGGGGTGCCAGCGCTGGGCCTCGGTTTCGTCTTCGAAACGATGCTGACCCGGTCGTGGGACGAGCCCTTCTCCCTCTACGGCCTGCTGGCCGAAGGGCTGGAGGTGCCGGAGGATCGCGGCGCCGTCACCTTTCACCTGAACCCGGCGGCGCGCTGGCACGACGGCACGCCGGTCACCGCCGCCGACGTCCTGTTCTCGCTGGAGGTCCAGCGCCTGCACGGCACGCCCAACCGCCGCCAGTTCTACGCCAAGGTGGCGAGCGCCGAGGCACTGGACGACCGCACCGTCCGCTTCACCTTCGCGCCCGGCCCGGACGGCACGCTGGACCGCGAGATGCCGTTGCTGATGGGGCTGATGCCCATTCACTCCAAGGCGTGGTGGACGGGACGGGCGTTCGAGCAAACGACGCTCGACCCGCCGCTGGGCAGCGGTCCTTATCGGGTCAAGCTGGTCGATGCCGGCCGGCGCATCGTCTATGAGCGGGCCGCCGACTATTGGGGCCGCGATCTGCCGACCCGCCGCGGGCTGTTCAACTTCGATACGCTCGACTTCACCTATTTCCGCGACGACACCGTGGCGCTGGAGGCCTTCAAGGCCGGGCAGGGCGACGTGCGGCGCGAGGGCGACCCCGGCAAATGGGCCACGGGCTACGACGGTCCGGCGCTGCGCGACGGGCGCATCGTTCTGGAGGAATTGCCGCACAAGCGCCCGGAGTTCGCACGCGGCCTGATCTTCAACACGCGCCGTCCCCTGTTTCAGGACCGCCGCGTGCGCGAGGCGCTGGGCCTTGCCACCGACTTCGCCTGGATCAACAAGACCCTGTTCCACGGCGCGCTGGTCCGCACGCGGAGCTACTACCCCAACTCCGAACTGGCCGCCGAGGGCGTTCCGGGTCCGGAAGAATTGCGCGTTCTAAAGCCTTTCCGCGACCGCCTGCCGCCGGCCCTCTTCACGCAGCCGTTCACGCTTCCACCGACCGATGGCAGCGGCCCGGCGGGCGGGCGGGCCAACCTGCGCGAAGCCCTGCGCCTGCTCTCCGAGGCCGGCTGGCGCATCCGCGACGGGCGCCTCGTCAACGACGCCGGCCAGCCCTTCGCCTTCGAGATCCTTCTGGGCAATCCCGCCGACGAGCGCGTGGCGCTGGAGTTCGCCCGGTCCCTGGAACGGCTGGGCATCGCCGCGTCCGTGCGTCCGGTGGACAACGCGCAGTATCAGGCGCGCCTGGACAGTTTCGACTTCGATATGACCGTGCGCTGGTGGGTCTCCACCCTCTCGCCTGGCAACGAGCAGCTTTACTATTACGGCTCGGCCGCCGCCGACCAGCCGGGCAGCCGCAACTACGCCGGCATCAAGGACCCGGCGGTGGACGCCATCGCCGCCTCCATCGCGGAGGCCCGAACGCGGGAAGACCTCGTGGCGCGGGTCCGCGCGCTCGACCGCGTGCTGCTGTGGGGCCACCACATGGTGCCGCTGTTCCACAGCCCCGTTGACCGCATGGCCCGCTGGTCCTGGCTGAAACGTCCCGAGGTGACGCCGTTGTATGGCCCGCTCGTGGAGTCGTGGTGGGCGGAGCGGTCATAGCTCACCGGGAGTTATAGGAAAATAAACGTTACTAAGGCCTAAAATCGTTGACAGCCGGATATGGGGAATATATTCATTGCCGCGTCTGGCGAGCGGAAAGGCGCCTCCGCACCGCCAGCGGGAACAAATTCCTTACGAAGGATGGAAGGCACACTATGACTGTCCAGTACTTCTACCCGACGCCGGTCGACCAGAGCGCCACCAATTGGGCCGTCGCCCAGCGTATTGTCGGCCCCTTCGCTCCGCATGCCCAATTGGTCCCCGACATGACCGTGGCGCTCGAATCCGGCCATCTGCTGAACGGGACCAATCTCACCGAGGTGAACGCGCAGTCCACCCCGGCAATTTCGCCGCCGACCTCCGGCTTCCGCATCGACCGTATTGTGGTGGACCGCAGTTCGGGTGCGGTGTCGGTGGTCACGGGCACCGCGAACAGCCTGACGCCGCCCGCCATTCCCATCGGCAAACTGCCGGTCGCCCGTGTGTCCGTGCAGGACAACACGACCGCGATCACCAACGATCTCATCGTGGACGAACGCGCGCTGTCCGACCTGACACCGGACAGCCCCCTGGTGGCGTGCCGTGTGAACCTGTCCAACGTGCAGCCGATTCCCACGGCGACCTTCACCAAGCTTCAGCTCAACACCGCCGAGTACAACTTTGGCAACGGTTTCGACACGATCAACCATCAGTTCAAGCCGAGCGTCGCCGGCGTCTATTCGATCTTCGCGCAGGTGTGCATCATCGCGGGTGTCGGCGTGACCGTCGGCTCCTCGATCTTCAAGAACGGCGCGGCCGTCGCAACCTTCTTCAACAACGCCGCCGGCAACGGCAGCGCTTTTGCCAACACGCAGACCGTCACTTACCTGAACGGCACGACCGACTACGTCGATCTGCGGGGCTATCAGACGAACGGCGCCAACGCCAACGTGTACAAGGAGGCGCACTTCACCTTCTTCACCGCCCACCGCATTGGCTGACCGGCATCATCGGCGACTGGGGAAAGGCGCCCGCATCTTGCGGGCGCCTTTTCCCATGGGTCACTCCTTGCCCCCATGCGCCCAATACCCGCGCACGATCAGATCCGCCACCGCGTCCAAATTCGCGAATCGGTCGGTGTTCACGATCAGGTCGTATTGCAGCGGGTCGTTGTTGTTCGCCTTGAAGGTTTCCTTGAAGAACTTGGCGCGGGCGGCGTTGACCTTCTGCACCTCGGCCAGCTTCTCGGCCAGCTTGTCCTTGTCCCCGCCGGCCAGCCGTTGGGCGCACACCTCGTCGGAGCCGACGATGCGCACACGAAACCGGAACGAGCCTCGCAGGAGCAGATGCGCCCCGCGCCCGACGATGACGCCGCCGCGAAAGGCGATGCCGTTGATCACCCGCGTCAGCAACTGCTGATACTCGCTCAACGGGTCGTGCAGGCCCATCAGGCTGGCGTAGAGGAACATGCCCGCGCGTTCCGGCAGCTTTTCGTCCAGCGTCCGCATCAGGGCGGGATCGGACTTCGCCGTTGCCACCACGGCGTCGAGGATTTCCTTGTCGAAGCATTTGACGCCCAGCGCCTCGGCCACCTTGGGCGCGATCACGTCACCGCCGGCCCCGTGGTCGCGGGCGATGGTGATGACGGGCGGCGGCTTCTCCAGCGCGCCGGAATGGGGCCGGTGCGGGTGAAGCTGGTCGGTCTGGACGTAGGTGAGGAGGGCCTGGAATTCGTCGCGGGGCATGGTTTGCCTCCGGAGTCGGTTGCGACCCTTCCAGTGTCCGCAACCACGCCCGGCGGGTCAAGCACGCCCAAGGGGGAGGGGCGAGGGGTCGCACCCCGCCAAAACCCCCGGCACCAGAACTCGCCTTTTACAGCAGCTCCACCGCGATGACGGCCAGCAGCGCGATGATCGCCCAGATGGCCACGCGCTCACTCTGGCGGCGGTCCACCCAGCGGTCGAGCATGTAACGGATCGTCTGCGGGTGCAGGCGCAGGCCGGCTTCCGCGATCTGCGTGGCGGCGCGCTCGGCCTCGCGCACCAGATGGGGCAGGCGGCGCACCGTGTAGATGGTGGCCTCCAGATCGTCGAGGATCTGCGCCTCCGGACCCCGGTTCTCGCGCATCCACTCCTCGATCAGCGGGCGCGCAAGCTCCCACATGTTGATGTTGGGGTTCAGGATGCGCCCCACCCCCTCGGCGGTCAGCATGCTCTTCTGGAGCAGCAGGAGCTGCGGCTGCGTCTCCATCTCGAA
>JAEZID010000396.1 GCA_023416195.1 Pseudomonadota bacterium
GCGCACCCGACCTTCGCCACCGCGCTGGCCGTGCACGGGCGCGGCATCCCGAGCTTCCACTACATGGTGGCGCTGGCCGGCGGCGATTCGATCCGCTGCGCCCCCTACGCCACCTTCGGAACGCAGGAACTGTCCGACAACGCGGTGGCGGCGCTGGAGGGACGGCTGGCTTGCCTGCTGGCGAACCACGGCATGATCGTGCTGGGCCGGACGGCCAAGGCGGCGCTGGCGTTGGCCGTGGAGGTGGAGGCGCTGGCCCGGCAGTATCTCTACGCCCACCTGCTGGGCGAGCCGGTCATTCTGCCGCCCGAGGAGATCGAGCGGGTCGCCGACAAGATGCGCCGCATGAAGTATGGCCAGTCCCCGGACGACAACGCAGCGCCGGAGGACACCGCAAGGCCGCGCAACGCATGAGCGGCTACGGCGCGAGCTGCGCCACCGGCTTCAGCGCGGCGACCTTGACGACCTCGCGCGGGCGATCCTCCGCCGGGGGCTGGTAGTAGGCGGGCAGGGTCAGCGTCATCCGCGTGCCCCGGCCGGGCTCGCTCGCCACCTCGATGTCGCCGCCGAGCATGGCGACGTAATGGCCGACCAGCGTCAGGCCGAGGCCGGCGCCCCGGCGCTTGGTGCCGCCGCCGGTGGCGCCCTGGACGAAGGGCTGGAACAGACGGCCGGTCTGCGCAGCGGGGAAGCCCGCGCCGGTGTCGGCGACGCGGAAGCGCAGCCACTGCGCGCCCTCGCGCTCGAACCGTTCGGCGGACAGGGTCACGGCGCCGCCGGAGGTGAACTTGCAGGCGTTGTCCAGCAGGTTCAGCAGCGCCTGGCGGACCTTGCCGAAGTCCGAATACATCTGCCCCAGCGCCGGGTCGGCCTGCACGGTCACGCCGTTGCCGTTGAGGTCGGCGACGGGCAGCGCGCGCTCGCGCACCTCGACCAGCAGGCGGTTCACGTCGAAGTCCTGAAGCACCACGTCCATGGTGCCGGCCTCGATCTTCGCGTAGTCGAGGATCGAATCGACCAGCCCGACCAGCTGTTCGCCGGTCCACTGGATCTGCTCCACGTCGTTCGCCAGCTCGCCGACGCCCAGCCGGTGCAGCTCGCTCATCAGCGACTGGCTGGAGTTCACGATGTCGCTGAGCGGGCCGTGCAGCTCGTGCCCCATGTTCACGAGGAAGTTGGTCTTGGAGAGGTTGGCGGTGTCCGCGCGCTCCTTCTCGCGCAGCAGGCGGCCGTGCATCTCCTCCGCCTCCTGCTTCAGCCGCTCCATCTCCACGGTGTTGTCGTGCAGCGTCTGCACCGCGCGGGCCATGTCGGCGATCTCGTCGTTGCCGGAGACGGCGGGCAGCTTCACGTCGGTGACGCCCCCGGCCAGCAGGGTGACAGCGTTGGCCATGGCGTTGACCGGGCGGCTGACGCTACGGTTGATGATCCACACCAGGACCGCGCCGATCAGCAGCACGCCGGCCCCCAGCCACAGGGCGATCTCCACGTAGCGCCAGGATTGGTCCGCCAGTTCGCTGCGCAGGCCGGTGGCGATGGCGTCGTTGCGCTGGCGGATCTCGGTGGCGTGCGCGGCGATGGCGGCGGCCTGCGGGGTCAGGGTGTCGGCGCGCAGCACGTCCTCCTCGCCCAGCACCTGTTCGATGCGGTCGAGCACGCCGACGACCTTGCCGAGCATGGCCTCGACCTCGTCGATGGTCTGGCGCGTGCCGGGAACCCACAGGTAGCGGTTCATCTCCGCCAGCCGGTTGCGCGCGGCGGCCAGTTCGGCGCGCATGCGCTGGGCGTCGCGGGAATCGCGCCGCTCGACATAGCGGGACAGGTGGTCCTGCATCAGCAGCACCGACGCGGTGGCGTCGCTGGCCAGCGCCGCCGAATCGACGCCGCCGGCGTCCTTCAGCTTGGCGAGATGCTGGCGGATTTGGGAAATCAGCGGCTCCAGCACCTCGTAGCCGAGCTTGGTCCGTTCGGAGCGCAACGTCACGATCTGTTCGAAGCCGGTCCAGTAGGCGTCGAGCGCCTGACGCGCCCCTTCGACCGACTGGCGGTCGGCGGGCGCGGTGACCATGCCGGCCAGCGTGTCGATGTGATCGAGAATGCCGTCGCGGCGCAGCCCGGCGTCCAGCAGGCTCTGCTGGTCGCCCTCGGCCAGATGGTCGCGAACGGCGACCTCCAGGTCGCGCAGGCCGATGTCCATGTCGGCCGCGCCCTGCGAGGCGTCGGCGTAGGACGAAAAGGTGCCGACCTCGCGCGTCACGCCGTAGAGCGACACCAGCCCGATCACGGCAAGCAGGAACACCAGCGCGAAGGCGATCCCGAACCCCAAGGAGATCCGGGTCGCCACCTTCATGTCACGGAGGCGGTGCAGGTCGCGGAGACGCGGGAGGTCGCCGAGACGGGGCAGGGTGCCATGCCGTTTCACGCCAACTCCCGTACGCGCTGTCGTTCGTGTGCCAAGAGATCCGGCCGAAAAGCTGCGGACCGGTTAAGGCCCTGCGTTGTCACAACCCGAACGTGGGTACGGCCGGGCGGCGCGGATTGTAGCTTGGCGCGGCCCGCCCGCAAACAAACAAGTGCACGTGCTTATGCGTCGGCGCTTCCGTGGAAGGCGTAGGCGTGCATGCCGATGCTGCCGTGCTCGAAGCCTGCGTGCAGGCGCTCCGTCCGCACCCCGTCGCCGGCGGCGCCAAGCGCGACGGGCAGCGGCAGGAAATGCTCGTCGGTCGGGTGGGCGACGCGCGATTCCGGACAGCGGGTCTTCCACTCGGCGACGGCCTCGACGTCGCCGGCCGTCAGCGTCCCGTCCAGCCAGTCGGCGAAGCCCCGCGCCCAGTCTGCGGGCCTCGTCTCGCCGAAGCGGAAATCGCGCAGGTTGTGCACGGCGCCGCCGCTGCCCAGGATCAGCACGCCCTCGCGCCGCAGCGGCGCCAGCGCGCGGCCGAGCGCGATGTGGTCGGCCGCGCTTTGGTAAGGCATGACGGACAGTTGCGTCACCGGGATGTCGGCCTCGGGGTACATCAGCATCAGCGGGACCCAGGCGCCGTGGTCGAGCCCCTGGTTGGGATCGACCAGCGCACCGGTCAGGTCGCGCACCCGCTCGGCCAGAGCCGGGGCGCCGGGGGCCGGATAGCGCAGGTCGTAGAGCGCCTTGGGGAAGCCGTGGAAGTCATGGACGGTGTCCGGCCGGGCGGCGCCGCCGACGGCGGGGACGCGCGTGGTCCAGTGCGCCGACACGGCGATCACGGCGGTCGGCTTGCCCAGCTTCCTCCCGAGCGTCGCCAGGAAGTCGCGGCCGGGCGAATCCTCGATGACGAGGGTGGGGGCGCCGTGGGACAGGAAGACGCTGGGGAAGGGAAGGGTGGTCATGGCAAGGCTCCAGATTACGCCGCCATTCGACCAAAGAAAAACCCCGGCGGGAAGGCCGGGGTTCCTCGAAACACCGTTGCTGGGACAGCAACGATATCACTTTAAGTGCTTAGTGCAGGTGCTTCGGCAGCTCGGCGATCGACTGCTCGATCAGCTTGTCCGCCTGGGCCGGCTTGATGCCGGTCTCCAGAATACGGCGGCTGGCCGAGACGGCGATGTCGACCGTCAGGTTGCGGACCTCGGCCAGCGCCGCGGCTTCCGCCTGGGCGATGCGGTCCATGGCCTGGCTCTCGCGGCGCTTCAGCGACGCTTCGAGGTCGGTGCCGGCCTGGGCGCGGAGGCGGTCGGCCTCCTCACGGGCGTGGGCGATGACGGCCTCGGCCTCCTGCAGCGCGTCGCGCTGACGGCGCTGGTAGTTGGCCAGCAGGGCCTGGGCGTCTTCGCGCAGGCGCTGGGCCTCGTCCAGTTCCGCCCGGATCTTCTCGGCGCGGGCGTCGAGCAGACCGGTGATGGCGGCGGAGGCCTTCTTCCACACCAACGCCACGAAGATGACGAAGGCGACGGCAACCCAAAATTCAGGCGTGTTCATCCCCGACGCTCCTCGATGACGGCGGCGACGGCCGCTTCGGCCTGGGCCGCATCGACGTCCACACCGGCCAGACGGCCGGCAACGTCACGGGCGATGTCGGCGGCTGCGCCACGGACATTGGCGATGGCCTGCTCCTTGGCCGCGGCGATGTTCGCCTCGGCGGTGCGCAGACGCTCGGCGATGTCGGCGCCCAGCTTGGCCTGACGGGCCTGGGTGTTCGCGTCGATCTCGGCGGCGGCCTTGGCGATCAGGGCCTGAGCCTCGGAACGCGCCTCGGCGAGGGCCTTGTCGACCTGGGCCAGGACGGCCTCGGCCTCCTCCTTGAGCGAGGCGGCCTTGCTGAGGTCGCGCGAAATGCGCTCCTGGCGCTCCTCCAGAACCTCGGCCACGCGCGGCAGCGCTTTCTTGGACAGGAGGTAGTAGAGGGTGATGAAGGTCAGCGCCAGCCAGAAGATCTGGGTGGGGAAGGTGGCGGGATTGAGCTGCGGCAGGCCACCGGCGTGTTCGGCGCCGTGCGCGGCGTCCGGCGCGTGCTCCGCCGTCGCCGCCAGGACGTTGCCGGCAAGCACGGTCAGAGTGGCGAGCGAGGCGCCCGCGACACCCGACCAGCGGGCCAGCCGCCCCTTGGCCAACAGGTTCGGCATGGATCGGTCCCCCTAGGCAAGAATGCGGCGCCGAAACTTCGAGAGCCCGGCGCCGCGTCAGAGCGAATGTTGAGGTTCGCTCTGGCCTTAGGCGAACAGGATCAGGAAGGCGATCAGCAGCGCGAACAGCGCGACGGCTTCCGTCAGCGCGAAGCCCAGAATGCCGATCGGGAAGACCTTCGGCTGAACGGCCGGGTTGCGGGCAATCGAACCGATGAGGGTCGAGAAGATGTTGCCGATACCCAGGCCGACGCCGGCGAGGGCGATGACGGCCAGACCGGCTCCGACGAACTTGGCGGCTTCAGCTTCCATGGTACTCATTCCTCTAGGTAAGGGTG
>JAEZID010000409.1 GCA_023416195.1 Pseudomonadota bacterium
CTGCGAGAACTTGACCGGCTGGGCCTTGGCTTCCGGCGCGTTCGGCGTCTTCACGTCGGGGTAGAGGTGCTTCAGCAGCTCGCCCGCCTGATCGTACTTGCAGTTGTTCAGATAGTCCCCGCCCAGATAGTTGCAGGCCGCGCCGAAGTTGTCGGTGACGAAGGCGTGCTCGGCGTCCGGGAACCGGTTGATGAACTTGATGTTGTCCGCCGGCACCTTCAGCGCGCTGTAGAACTGGAAGGCCGCCTCGACCACGGGGGTGGTGACGACGCTGTCCTTGTCGCCGTTGAACAGATAGACGCGGGCGTTCTTCAGGTTGTCCAGGCTGTCGATCTGCTTGCTCTTCTCGCGGCTCTGCGCGTTGGCCAACAGCTGGCCGATGTCCGGCTTGCCGGCCGTGGTTTTCATGCAGCGCTGGAGGGCGACCTGACCGGGCACCGCGCCGGGAACGTTGTCGGCGCAGCCCCACGGGCCGCCGGCGACCAGCGCAGCGCCCGCGACGACGTCCGAATAGGCGATGTGCATCTGCGTCGCCATGTAGGCGCCGGACGACACGCCGGACGTGGTGGTCTGCTTGGCGTCGATGTTCAGCTTCGGCAGCTTGACCGGTTCGTCGGCCGCCAGGGCCGGCATGGACAGGGCCGTGGTGAGCGCGACGACGGCCGCGCCGAGGGTCCGCATCGGGAGCATGAGCCATTTCCTCTCGTTGTCGTAACTTCGCGCGTGGCCCGGTTTCGCGCGGTTCGTCGTTCCGGGCGTCTTCGCTGCACCGCAGCGTAGCGAAGCAATCGGCAAAGTCCACAACGGAGACGTGTGACAAAATCACTTTCTTCTTTTTATGAATACATGGGCATGAAGGTTCCCTCTGTCGGCAAAATCGCCACGGCACACGGCGACCGCTTGGCGGGACGGGGAAGGCGGCCCATCGTTTCAGAAGACCCAATGTTTGTCCGGAACGCCGCCGATGTTCTTCATTCCGCTTTTCGACGACAACCCGACCCGCCGGACGGCCGTCATCACCATCGTCATCGTCGCGCTGTGCGTGGCGGTCTTCCTGTGGCAACGGTCGTTGGGCCCGGTCGGGGAGGGGCGGGCCGTCTACTCCTTCGGCGTGATCCCGGCGGTTCTGTTCGGCTATGCGGATCTGCCGGCGCGGCTTCAGGTGGTGCCGCCCTGGATGTCGGTGATCACCTCGATGTTCATGCACGGCGGCTGGATGCACCTGGCCGGAAACATGCTGTATCTCTGGATCTTCGGGAACAACGTGGAAGACAGCATGGGGCGGGGCCGCTTCATCGTTTTCTATCTGCTGTGCGGGACGGCGGCGGCGCTGGCGCAGGGCATCGCCCACCCGACCTCCGAGATTCCCATGCTCGGGGCGAGCGGCGCCATCGGCGGCGTGCTGGGCGCCTATCTGGTGCTGCACCCCCGGGCGAATGTCGGCGTGCTGTTCTGGTTCATCATCATCGTCCGCATCATCACCGTGCCGGCCGTCCTCGTGCTCGGTGCCTGGTTCCTCGGGCAGATCCTGAGCGGGGTGACGACGCCCACCTCGGACGAGGGCGGGGTGGCCTTTTGGGCGCATGTCGGCGGGTTCGTCGCGGGGGTGGTGCTGATCCCCTTCTTCAAGCGTTCCAACGTGCGGCTGATGGAGCCGGCGCACAGCCGCGCCTTCGCGGTGATGCGGCCCGGCGCCCCGATCCGCCGTGGGCGCATTCCCGACGCCGGAGACCGCCGCCGTCCGTTCGGGGGATGGTATCGATAGTTTTTATCTATGAAACGCTTCGGGATAATCGATTGGACCTTTGGTCGCGTATCAGCCACCTTGATCCTGACAAAGAACATTGGGTTTCGGGGGCGATCATGGCCAAGACGTTGAGCTTCGCGTGCGTGCACTTCACCGTGGCCTTCTCCGTGGGCTACCTGATGACGGGCAGCATCGCCGTGGGCGGCGCGCTGGCGATGGTCGAGCCGCTGTGCAACACGGTCGCCTATTACCTGCACGAGAAGGCGTGGGCCGCGGCGTCGCGCCGTCGCGAGCGGGTGGGCGAGGAAGACGCCGATGTCGCCGGGGCCGTTCCCGCCTGAAAGGATGGGGCATGACCACGAAAAAGCCCCTCTTCCCAGGCGGGAAGAGGGGCTTTTCGCGCCACCGGATTACTTGGAACGCAGGTAGTTCAGAACGTTCTCCGGGGAGGATTCGCCGTACGGGTCGCCGTTCAGGCCGGCGTCGTTGATGCCCGGCTCCTCGAACCACTTCTCGATCACGCCGTCCTTCACGACCATGGCGTAGCGCCAGCTGCGCTGGCCGAAGCCGACGTGATCCTTGTTGATCAGCATGCCCATGCGGCGCGTGAAATGGCCCGAGCCGTCCGGGATCAGCTTCACGTTCTTCAGGTTCAGGCTCTTGCCCCACTGGAACATGACGAAGGCGTCGTTGACCGACAGGCAGTAGACCTCGTCGACGCCCAGGTCGCGGAATTCCGGATACAGGCGGTCGTAGGCCGGGCACTGCTCGTTCGAGCAGGTCGGGGTGAAGGCGCCCGGCAGCGAGAAGACGACGACGCGCTTGCCGGCGAAAATATCGTCGGAGCTCACGTCCTGCCAGCGGAACGGGTTCGGACCGCCGACGCTCTCGTCGCGCACGCGGGTCTTGAACACAACAGAGGGGACCTTGCGCCCTTCCATGACGATCTCCGAAAAAAATGAACGGTGCCGGCCGGCGCGGCCGGTGAGAAGGAGATCAAGACCTTAGCGGCTCGCGAGCGCGCATCCAACCACCATCGGCCGTCACGGGCGGCCCTGCGCCGACATGCCTCATCATAAAATCGTTCGTGGACCGATGAAGGCGCGGAAGGCCCCGGACACGACCAGATCTTTCGCGGCGGCGATGTCCGGGGCCATCGCCCGGTCCTCGTCCCAGCGTGCCACGCGGGCGCGCAGCAGCGCCTTGGCCGCCTCCAGCCGGGGCGAGGAGACGAGCGGCGCGCGCAGGTCCACGCCCTGCCCGGCGGCCAGCAGTTCCACCGCCACGATGCCCGCCAGATTGTCGGCCATGTCGGTCAGACGGCGCGCGGCGTGGGTCGCCATGCTGACGTGATCCTCCTGGTTGGCGGAGGTCGGCAGGCTGTCCACGCTGGCCGGGTGGGCCATCTGCTTGTTCTCGGACGCGAGCGCCGCCGCCGTTACCTGCGCGATCATGAAGCCGCTGTTCAACCCGCCGTCCCTCACCAGGAAGGGCGGCAGGCCCGACAGATGCGTGTCCATCAGCAGCGCGATCCGCCGTTCCGACAGGGCGCCGATCTCCGCGATGGCGATCGCCAGCACATCCGCCGCCATGGCGACCGGCTCGGCGTGGAAGTTGCCGCCGGACAGAATCTCGCCGGTGTCCGGAAAGACCAGCGGGTTGTCGGACACGGCGTTCGCCTCGCGCTCCAGAACGCCGGCCGCGAAGCGGATGTGGTCGAGCGCCGCCCCCATCACCTGCGGCTGGCAGCGCAGGCTGTAGGGGTCCTGCACGGTCCCGTGCTCGCCCCGATGGGACTCCCGGATGCCGCTGCCGTGCAGCAGGTCGCGGTAGACGGCGGCCACCTCCCGCTGGCCCGGCTGGCCGCGCAGGTCGTGGATGCGCGCGTCGAACGGCCCCTCGCTGCCCTGCGCCGCGTCGACGCTGAGCGCCCCCGCCACCAGCGCGGCGGCGAACGCGTCCTCCGCCGCGAACAGCCCGGCGAGCGCCAGAGCCGTGGACACCTGCGTGCCGTTCAGCAGCGCCAGCCCTTCCTTCGCCTCCAGACCCAGCGGGGCCAGCCCGGCGCGCGCCAGGGCCTCCGTGCCCGGCACCCGCTCCCCATCGACGTCCGCCTCGCCCTCGCCGATCAGCACGGCGGACAAGTGGGCCAGCGGCGCCAGATCGCCCGACGCGCCGACCGACCCCTTGGCCGGTATCACCGGTAGGACGCCCCGGTTGAACAACGCCAGCAGCGCCTCGATGATCTCCGGCCGCACCCCGGAATGGCCGCGCGCCAGCGCGTTCGCCTTCAGCGCCAGCACCAGCCGCACCACGTCGGGCGGCAGCGCCGGCCCCGTCCCGGCGCAGTGCGAGAGCACGAGGCGCCGTTGCAACTCCCGCACCCGATCGGGCGGGATGCGCTTACGGGCGAGCAGGCCGAAGCCGGTGTTCACTCCATAGACCGCGCGCTCGCCCCCGGCCGCCTCGGCCACCGTCCGCGCCGCCGCCGCGATGCCCGCCCGGCAGTCGGGCGCCAGCGCCAGCCGCACGGGTTCCCGCGCGATCCGGCGCAGATCGGCCAGCGTCAGGCGGCCCGGCTCCAGCTTCAGAACGTCGGTCATGCGTCCTCCACGTGCGGCGCCCAAGAAGAAAGACGGCGGTTCGAAGGGGGCCTTTCCTTCACATGAGCATCCCGTGGCCGTGCGCAAAGGGGGTGGTTTCTGGTGGCAATCCTGTGATGTCGATCAATGTTTAGGTTTCATTTACCAAGATCCCGTCACCTGTGCCTCGCCTGCATCCAGTGGGCACTGCCTTAAACGGTGACAATTGGAGGGCTTTAAATGCCTCGCCTTTTTGGACGTAAGCCGGAAACCACCGGCGAAGAAATGGCTTTCGGGAGCCAATATTTCTCCAGGATACTTATTGGTGCCTTTGTCTTCAGCGCCGCCATCAACCTTCTTATGTTGGCGATGCCGCTCTATTCCCTGCAAGTGTTCAGCCGCGCCATTCCGTCGGGCAACTTCGACACGCTGATCATGCTGACCGTGATCGTCGTGATCGCCCTGACGTTGACCGCCATGCTGGAAACGGTCCGCTCCCGCCTCCTGTGCCGCGCCGGCAACGGGCTGGAGGTGGCTTGGCGCCGCCGCCTGACCGCCGACGTGCTGGACGCCTCGGGCCGTGGCCGTCCCGACAGCGCGCCGCTCAGCGACCTCATGGAGGTCAAGAGCGCCCTGTCGCGGCCGACCGTCGGCTCGTTGATGGACCTGCCGTGGGTGCCGCTGTACGTGATCGGCATCTACCTGATCCATCCGCTGCTGGCGCTGATCCTGGTCGCCGGGATGGTCATCATGACCGCGCTGGGCTACGTGAGCTACGCCGCCGTCCGCCATTTCGCCGACGAAGGCAAGGCCCCGTCCACCCGCTCGCAGCGCCTGTTCGACGCCCTGCTGTCGAAGTCCGATACGGTGCGCGGCCTGCGCATGGGCCCGACCGCGCTCGACACCGTGGCCCGCGACGCCATGACCTCCTCGGCTCTCCAGGGCCGCTCGGCCGAGCGTGCCGCCGCCATCGGCGCCTTCACCAAGTGGGTGCGCATGGTCCTGCAGATCGCCGTCACCGGTGTCGGTGCCTGGCTGGTGATCGAGCAGCACCTGTCCTTCGGCGGCATGATCGCCACCTCGATGCTGGTCGGCCGCGGCCTCGCCCCGGTGGAGCAGAGCGCCGGCGCCTGGGGCCAGCTTCAAAAGTCGATCCAGTCCTTCCGCCGCCTGTACCCGCTGCTGAAGCGCCTGTCGCGTGAGCAGCCGCGTCCGGTCACCCCGGTGGAGCGCGAGCGCCTGACGGTCGAGAACCTGCTGTTCGTCTCGCCGCGTGACCAGAAGCCGATCCTGCGCAGCGTCACCCTGTCGATCGAGCCGGGCGAGACCATCTGCATCGCCGGTCCGAACCGCTCGGGCAAGTCGGTCCTGGCCCGCCTGCTGGCCGGTGTCGCCATGCCGTCCGCCGGTACGGTCCGCCTCGGCGGCCTCGCGGTGGCCTCCCTGAACCCGGACAGCGTCGCCCATGGCATCGGCTATATGTCGCAGACCGCCGACCTGCTGCCCGGCACCATCGCCGAGAACATCGCCCGCTTCACCGAAGCGACGCAGGAGCAGGTCGAGGACGCCGCCAAGCGCGCCGGCATCCACGAGTGGATCGAGAGCCTGCCCAACGGCTACGAGACCGAGGTTTCCGACCCGCTGTTCCCGATCACCGGCGCCTCGGCCCGCCTGATCGCCCTGGCCCGCGCCGGCTTCGCCAACCCGCCGCTGCTGGTCCTGGACGAGCCGTCCGCCGGCATGGACGAGATCGGCCACAAGGCGGTGCGCGACTTCATTACCGACGCCAAGACCCGCGGCACGACCACCATCGTGCTGACCCACAGCCCGGCCTTCGTCGATCTGTCGGACAAGACCTTCGTGCTCAAGAACGGCATGGCGGTGGAACTGCCGCAGCGCCAGGAGCAGCAGCAGAGCGCCAACTGGGCCCGCCTGCGCAACATCGGCCCGGCGCCGGTGCAGAGCGCGGCCGGCTGATACGGCCCCTGAAGCGAACCTCCTGAAGCGAACGCGGCAAAAAAGGACACTCTTCCATGACCACCACCAAGAACTCCTTCAAGACGAAGACCATGACGTCGATCAGCGCGCTGCGCGCGCTGGTTCCCGACACCAAGGCCAGCGGGCTTCTGGCCGGCGGCTTCATGGTCCTGGCGGTGGGCTTCGGCGGAATGACCGCCTGGGCCGCGCTCGCTCCGCTTCACAGCGCCGTGATGGCCACCGGCGCGCTGGCGCCGGAAACCGGCCGCAAGGTCGTGAAGCACACGGAGACCGCCCAGATCGACGAGATCCTCGTCAAGGAAGGCGACAGGGTGAAGGCGGGTCAGACCCTGATGCGCCTGGACAGCACCGAGGCGGTCACCCGCCTTCAGGTTCTCACCACCTCCTGGCTTGACACGCTGGCCCTGGAAGCCCGCCTGACGGCCGAGCTGTTCGAGCAGCCGAACATCGAGTGGCCGGACGACCTCGCCAAGCGCCGTGGCGCCAACCGTGCCGTGGAAAAGACCATGGGCAACCAGGAGAACCTGTTCCAGGTCCGCCGCACCCAGCTGGAGACCGAAGCCAAGCTGACCAGCGAGCGCGTCGCCACCCTGAGCGAGGAGGTGAAGAGCCTGGAGGAGCAGCGCAAGTTCCTCGCCCGCGAGATCGCGCTGATCGAGGATGACCTGCGCATCACCCAGGGCCTTCTGAACCGCGGCAACGCGACCCGCACCAAGCTGGTCGAGCAGCAGAAGGAAGAGGCGCGCCTGAAGGGCCGCGATCACGAGCTTGAGGCGAAGATCGCCCAGGCCAAGCAGGCCGCCGTGGACGCCCAGGGCGACCTGATGCGCCGCCGCAACGACTTCCGCGAGAAGGTCATCGTGGAACTGGAAAAGTCGCGCGGCGAGGTCGTGAAGCTGGCCGAGCAGATCCGCGACGCCGCCAACCGCCTGGAGACCCGCGCCATCAAGGCGCCGGACGACGGCACCGTCGTGATGCACAGCCACTGGGCCGTCGGCGGCACGATCACTGCGAACGAGCCGATCCTGGACATCATCCCGGACGAGCGCGCCCTGCTGGCCGAGGTGAAGGTGCAGCCGAAGGACATCAAGTCGCTGACCGTGGACCTGCCCGTGAAGGTGCAGCTGCCCGCCTACGACAGCCGAGTCGTCGGCTCGCTGGACGGCACGGTCACCTACGTGTCGGCCGACCGCATCATGGACCCGGTGACCCGCCAGGAACACTATCTGGCCCGCATCCGCCTGAAGGACAGCGACGCGCACCAGGCGCACAACCTGACCATCAAGCCCGGCATGCCGGTCGAGGCGCGCATCCTTCTGTCCGCGCGCACCCCGCTCGACTATCTGGTCCAGCCGCTCTCCCACTCCTACGTGAAGGCGTTCGTTCAGGAGTAAGGAGGCTTCTCCTCATCCGGTTGTTCCAGGTGTCCCGTCACCTCTCCACCGTCATTCGCGCGAAGGCGGGAATCCAGGCCGAACAAGCACTTGTACGGAAAACTTCTGGATCCCCGCCCGCGCGGGAACAACCGTGATAAAGATGCCGGTAACGGAAAAGGCGGCTCCCACGGGTGGGATGCCGCCTTTTTTTGGGTTCGTTGTTTCCTTACGCCCCTTTCGGCCCCTTCAGCCGGCGAGCCGCCAAATCCAGCGCAACCTTCAACTGGGCGAAGGAAAACGGCTTGTGCACCACGCCCAGCGGGTAGGTCTCGGTTATTCGCGCCATGGTCGCGTGGTTGGCGTATCCCGACAGGTAGATCGACCGGATGCC
>JAEZID010000429.1 GCA_023416195.1 Pseudomonadota bacterium
AAAGCCCGACGACGTGATCGACGACCGCGCGCAGCGTGCGCAGCACCTCGGCCGCGCGCACCGCCGGGGCGTGCGGAAAGACCTCCGCCATGGCCGCTTCCACGGCGGGCACGGCCGTCGCGTCGGACCAGACGGCAGCGACGAGGCTGTGCGGTGGCGGTTTGGCGGGCGGCGAGAGGACCACCGGAAAATCCAGGCCGAGCCTCGCCCAGTCGACACGCCGAAGATTGCCGACCGTCACGGTGATCGGACCGCTCGCCAGGGCCAGGGTGATGCTGTCCCCCACCGCCACCCCCAGCCGGCGGGCCACCTGCGCGTCCACCGACGCGAGCGGCGGACCGTCGTAGCCTGGAGGCCACCACGCCCCCGCCACGATCCGATCCGTCGCGGCCGGGCGGTCCCGCCAGGACAATCCCCGGTCGCCGCGCACCGCCCAGGCCACGGAGCGCGGAACGTCCGCCTCGGTGATGGCGGCGCCGTTGACGCGGCTGATCCGGGCGTGGAGGAACGGCGCCCAGTCCACGCGGTGGACGCCGGATACGGTGGAGAGGCGCTCGCGCACGATCCCGTCACCGCGCGGGGGAACGTTCAGAAAGACGACGGACGGCATCTCGGCCGGCAGCGTGGCCTCGACGTGCTCGGTCGCCGACGTTCCGGTCACACCGACCGCCACCATCACGGTGAGGCCGACCCCGAGCGCGACGGCAACCGGAACCGTCGGCGCCCCAGGCCGCCCGAGGTTGGCGATGGCCAACCGGACCACAGGTCGGCGGCCGCGCGCCAGACGGCAGGCCGCCAGGGCGAGCCCGTGCCCCAGGGCCGCGAACCCGGCCGCAGCCAGCCCGGCGGCCAGGAGGAAACCCGCGACCGCCAGCGGCATGCCGGTCCACGCGGCGAGCAGGCCGGCGAGCGACAGCCCGAAAACGGCAACGGCGCCGCGGGTCCGCCATCCCAGCGGTTGCGGCGGGCCGCCCGCCGGGCTCCGCCAGATCGCGGCGGGGCGGGTTCCGACCGCACGAACCAGCGGCGGCAGGACGCACAGGAGCGCGGCCAGGAGGCCGACCGTCGCGGACAGCAGAAGGGCCGGCGGATGGACCGCGCCGGCCGTCTCAGGCAGCCAGACGAGCGGCAGCGCGCGCGCCGCTGCAACGGCCAGGCCCACTCCGGCCGCCGTGCCGATCAGCAGCGCGACGGCAACCACGATCAGCACCTGCAACAGAAAGGCCGTAAAGAGGAGGCGCGGCGGCCCTCCCAACGCCTTCAGCGCGGCAATGGTGGGCAGGCGCCGGGCGAGGTGCGCCGACAGCGCGCGGCTAACCCCGACGCCGCCGATCAGCAGGATGGACAGCGACACCAGAAGGAACAGCGTGCGGGCGATCTGGACCGTGCGGTCGACGCCCGGAATGCCGTGAGACGCATCGACGATCCGCCATCCTGCGTCGGGAAAACGGCTTTCCAGGTCGCGCAGGACGGCGTCGGAGCGGGCCGTCTCCGGCAGGAGGACGCGATAGTACCAGTAGACCGGCGCTCCGGGCTCCGCAAGGCCGGTTTCCGCCAGGGCCTGGCGGTCGATGACGACGCGTGGGCCGAGCGAGAAGGCCCGGAACGTCCGGTCCGGTTCATGCTCCAGCACGGCGCGGATCGCGATGTCGGCCGTTCCGATCCGCAGCCTGTCCCCAACGTCCAGCGTCAACGCGCCGAGAAGGTCGGCGGAGACCGCCGCCCCCCAGAGCCCGTCCCGGCGCGCCACGGCGTCACCGAGGGAGGCGGCGCCGGAAACGGCCGCCGTGCCGATGAGAGGATATTTCCCATCGATCGCCTTCAGCTCGATCAGGATGCGCGCGCTGCCGGTCCCGGTGCCGGCCGTCGGTCTCAGTTCCGCCGTTTCGCTGACCGTGCCCACAGCCTCCAGGAACGCCTTCTGCTCGTGCGTCGCGGGGGCGTGGAACAGGCGCAAGGACAGATCGCCACCGACACTCTCCCGCGCGGTCGCGTGCATCCCGCCGAGCACGGCACCGCTCAAGGAACCGACGGCGGCCATCATGGCGGTGCCGAGCGCCACCCCCAGGACAACGATCCACAGGCTCCCGCCCCCGCCCCGCAGGTCCCGCCACGCCAGCCTCGACGCGACGCGCAGGAAGGTCATGGCGGGACCGTCATGGACGCTCGATCTCCGAAACGGATTCTCAGCACCGGGACGGTTCGCCGGATATCGGCGGAGCGGGCACGCAGGGCGTGTCGCTCCCGGTCCGGGACGCGGCCGGCGTCGCCATGCCGCCGGTCAGGAGTTCGTCGATGCCAACCCCCTTGGCCATGGCGAAGCCGGGCGCCATCATCAGAGGCACCCAGATGACCGCGGACAGCAGGTTGGCGGCCTGGAAGGCGTGGTGAGGCATCGCCATCATCCCGGCGGTGATCGGCACGACCGGCCGCAACGGCCCGAGAAAGCGGGCGAAAAAAACGCTTTTCCCGCCATGGCGGAGGAAGAAGCGGCTGCCTCGCTCCAAAAACTCCGGCCGCTTGCGAAAAGGCCAGGCGCGCGGGACACGATCACCGAATACCCGGCCGAGCCAATAGGACGCGGCATCACCCAGCACGGCACCCAAAGCGATGGCGACGTAAACCTGCCAGAAACCGAGGGCGCCGGCAGCGACCAGGGCCCCGGCCGTGGCGAGCAACACCACGCCCGGCACCACGAACCCGACGAACGCCAGCGACTCGGCGAAGGCGCACAGGAAAAAGATCACTTCGGCCCAGGATGCATTCGCCTCGATGAAGGCACCCCAACGCGCCATGCCGTCGGTAAGGCCGTCGGTGAGCGCGTTCCGTGTTGCGTGGTCCATTCAAGCTCCTTGTGAGACGGCCCGCCGGGGAAGACTTTGCCACAGATCGGCTGCATCGTGCAGATCGGCGGAAAATTTCCGCCTGGGCCAAGACCGCGGAGCCCTCCTGCGGCGGCGGGCACCCCCTTGGGCAGTTGGACGGTGTCGCTCGCAACGGGCGTCCGCCTGCCCGCCTCCGCCGGTTGTGGTTGCGCGGCATGCGCGTCGTGAACAGTGTTCAAGTCGCTGTCATGTGGTAACATGCACTGGAACGAACTTGTCGAGGATAGTGTGATGAGCGGTGCCACCAACCCGTCCGCGGATGCGACCCAGAGCGAGGCGCGCATCGGCGTGAAAATCCGGCATACCCGAATGCTGAAGGGCCTCACGCTGAAGCAGTTGGCGGATGAGGTCGGATGCTCGGAGTCCCTGCTCTCGAAGATCGAGAACGGCCGGGCTAACCCGTCGCTGAACATGATCCAGCGGCTGGCGAAGGGCCTCGACATGACGGTGGGGGAATTGTTCGCGCAGGTGGACGACCCGGCCCACGTCGTCTCGCGCGCCGGCAGCCGCACCATGATCCAGACCGACCAGCTTCGCCGCGGGTCGGGGCTGACGCTGGAACGCCTCATCCCCTATTCCGACGGCCATCTGCTTCAGGGAAACATCCATCACATCAAGCCGGGCGGCGGCAGCGAGGGCGACCTGGAACACGAAGGGGAGGAGTTCGGCTACGTCCTCGAAGGCGAGCTGGAACTGTCCGTCGCCGGCCGGATCTACGTGGTGCGCGCGGGCGACTCCTTCTGCTTCCGCTCCGAACACCCGCACAGCTACCGCAACATCGGTACGGTGCCGACGCGCGTGCTGTGGCTCAACACCCCTCCCAGCTTCTGAGACGGGTCGCACACGGATGCGTGGGTAAGTTCATAGAACGTCATTCAAGTGACTTGACAGAGGTTCCAGGCCCCCGTACTGTTTGGTCATACCCGGCAGCAATCAGTGCACCAAGAAATGCGCCGTGGCAGCCAACCAAACAACGTTCGTGGGAGAGAGAGCCTTGGTGGCAGAGCAAAAACTGATCAACGCGATCACCGAGCGGCGCGACCCGCATTACCAGCCCTACGGGTGGCATCATTGGCCGGATCATCCCTGGATGGCCTACCAGTTCCGCCGGGCCTTGGGTGAAACCCAGGAAGGTGGCGGCGCCGTCAGCGAATGCTTCCAGGCCGCCAGCCGGATGATCCCCGGCGACAAGGAAAGCTGGCACAAGGAATGGCTGCACATCGCCGACCGGAACGACCGGCGCGGCGACGAGGAGGAGGCGAAGGGGCACATCGAGACGGCGAAGGCCTGCTGGCTGCGGGCCGCCGACTACTACCGGCAGGCGGAGTTCTGGCTCGACGCCGAGGATCCCCGCCGCCTGGAAACCTTCACCAAGATGGAGAACTGCTCCAAGAAGTGGGGGCGCTGGCTCAACCCGAGGATGGA
>JAEZID010000443.1 GCA_023416195.1 Pseudomonadota bacterium
TCGTAGTTGAAGGTCGCCGCCAGCACCTTGAAGGCGAAGCGGGTGGAGATGCCGTCCATGCCCTCGTCCACGCCGGCCTGGTCCTTGTACTCCTGCATGGACTTGGCCTTGGGGTCGGTCTCCTTCATGCTTTCGCCGTCATAGACGCGCATCTTGGAGAAATGGCTGGAGTTCGGGTGTTCGCGCAGGCGCGACAGCACCGAGAACTTCGCCAGCATCTCCAGCGTGGACGGCGCGCAGGGTGCCGTCGCGAGGTCGGAGCCCTTGACCAGCTTCTCGTAGATCCGCTGCTCCTCCTGCACGCGCAGGCAGTAGGGGACCTTGATGACGCAGATGCGGTCGATGAAGGCTTCGTTGTTCTTGTTGTTCTTGAAGGTCTGCCACTCGGCCTCGTTCGAGTGGGCGAGGATGATGCCTTGGAACGGGATCGCGCCGATGTTCTCCGAGCCGACGTAGTTGCCCTCCTGGGTCGCCGTCAGCAGCGGGTGCAGCATCTTGATCGGCGCCTTGAACATCTCGACGAATTCCAGCAGGCCCTGGCTGGCCCGGTTCAGGCCGCCGGAGAAGCTGTAGGCGTCGGGATCGTTCTGGCTGTAGATCTCCAGCTTGCGGATGTCGACCTTGCCGACCAGGGACGAGATGTCCTGGTTGTTCTCGTCGCCGGGTTCGGTCTTGGTCACGCAGATCTGGCGCAGCTTGCTGGGGTGCAGCTTGACCACCTTGAAGCGCGAGATGTCGCCGCCGAACTCGTCCAGGCGCTTGACCGCCCACGGGCTCATCAGGCCGGTCAGGCGGCGGCGGGGGATGCCGTAGCGGTCCTCCAGCAACTCGCCCATCTCGTCCGGGTTGAACAGGCCCAGCGGGCTTTCGAAGACCGGGCTGACATCCTTGCCGGCCTTCAGGACGTAGACCGGGCATTTCTCCATCAGCGACTTCAGCCGCTCGGCCAGCGACGACTTGCCGCCGCCCACCGGACCCAGCAGGTAGAGGATCTGCTTGCGCTCCTCCAGTCCCTGCGCGGCGTGGCGGAAGAAGCCGACGATGCGCTCGATCGTCTCTTCCATGCCGTAGAAGTCGGCGAAGGCCGGATAGACCTTCATCGTCCGGTTCATGAAGATGCGGCCAAGGCGCGGATCCTTGGCGGTGTCGACGATCTCCGGTTCGCCGATAGCGGCGAGGATGCGCTCCGGGGCGGAGGCATACATCATCGGGTCGTCGCGGCAGGCCTGCAGGTATTCCGTAAGGCTCATCTCGACCTCACGGCGCCCCTCGTAGGACTGCGTGTAGCGCGTGAACAGTTCGTCGGCCGGGAACATTCCTCGCTCCGTATCTCTTAGTCCGATGCGTCGGGGCTGCCGGCGGGAGACCCGTCCGGCGGGGGCGGCGGCGCAAGCCGCGAAAGGTGGGGCCATGGGGGAGAAACGCCCCCGCACCGACCCCGCTCACCGTCGAAAGCCAGACCTTTTATGCGGTTGCCATTCAAATGAAGCGCTCCCCAGGGATCGCCAAACGGATCAGCAAACTCGAACGTGTCAAATCTGAATGTAATGCTCGACCTAGAGCTTTCCAGGCACATTGTCTGAATAACCGGAAAGCTCGCCCGGGCCGCCATATCCCCCATCAGTACTAGGACTGGGGGCTGGCTCATCGGGAGGAGTCTTGCGCGTGACGGGGGCTGCCAGCCGGCATCCAGGCCTTGGCCCTGGCGCCGTTTGTCGGGGACTTGCTGGACAATGCCGATCACGCCATCGACCTCCAGTGCATCCAGGCGCCGTTAACCCGGCACGGCGCCACGTTCAACAAAAAGGGTGTTCACCAATCGCCGCCGACTCCCTGCCAATCGAAACGCCGACATCCCTGGAGACATCAACGCTCCCAGAGATATCAACGCCCCCCAGAGATATTAACGCATGGACGGCGCCCATGATCCACCCACTCCAAAGAGAGATGGTGAGGCTCATACCGCCACATCAACAAGGCGGAATTTGGGTGATTGAGGGGTGCCCCCACGGCGGCCGTCCGCCGCAAGCGCCCAAGAAGTTTGCAATATCAACAGTTTGGCAGTCTTGCAACAGGTGAGGGCAAAAAACGCGGCGGCGGCGGAGGGCCTTTCAAGGCCGCCGACGACCGCGCGCCGTCACCGGACCGCGCCGGAACACCCCATAATCGTTGTCCCCGCGACGGCGGGAACGGGCCTCAGCCCAGCTTCGCGCTCAGCTTTTCGCGCAAAGTGTCGGGGGTGGCCGGCTTCACGATGAAGGTGTCGGCACCATGGGCGGCGGCTTCGGCCATGCGGTCCCGGTCGGCGCGGTTGGTCATGAACACGACGGGAAGCGCACGGTGGCGGGCGTCGTCGCTGGCGCGCAGCGCCTTCAGGAAACCCAGCCCGTCGAGCGGCTGCATCTCCACATCGCAGAGGACCAGGTCGGGGGCGTGCACGGCGACGGCGGCCAGACCGGATTCGCCGTCCTCGGCCTGGTGCACGGCCTTGAAGCCGAGCGTGCCGAGCATCTTCGCCAGCACCATGCGGGTGAACTTTTCATCCTCGATGACCAGCACCGAACAGTCTCCGAACGCCGCCGCCGTCATCGCCTTCCCCCCGAGAGCCCCGCCCCGTGGTTTACGATGCACCGGGCGCCTTTGCAACCCACTCGCGAAGCCGACCCCGGAGGCACACGGCGACGCCCGGCCGCCGGGAATCCGCCGCAAGGGATGGGTATGGCGGAAGAACCCATTGCGCCGCATCCACCCGGCGGTTACACGGGAATCATGAGCTTCCTCGACCGCATCCGCGCGTGCAACGCGCACGACCTCTCCCGCTTCCGTCCGTTCGAGGTGGAGGGGCACCGCATCGGCTGGATCCGCCCGGCCCTGGCCGACCAGTTGCCCGGCGTCGATCCGGGATTCCTGGTGACGCCCGAGCGCGTGACCATCGCCCCGGAGGTGCGCGGCTTCGAGGCGCGCTCCGCCGTGCTGGAGCACGCCGCGCGGTTCCTCGTCGAGCAGGGCGCGGTCAAGGCGCTGCGCAACGAGTTCTACCCGGTGCTGCCGACATGGGGGGCGGAGCCGCTGGCCCGCATCGACCGCGCCGTGGTGGCGCCGTTCGGCATCCGCGCCTATGGCCTGCATGTGAACGGCTTCGTCCGCCAGCCGGACGGCAGCCTGTCCCAGTGGATCGGCCGCCGCGCCCGCGACCGCGAGGTGGCGCCGGGCAAGCTCGACAACCTGATCGCCGGCGGCCAGCCCATCGGCCTGTCGCTGGCCGAGAACCTGATCAAGGAGGCGGGGGAGGAAGCGGGCATCGACGCCGCCCTCGCGTCCCGCGCGGTGCCCGTGGGGGCCGTGACCTACACGATGGAAACCAAGGCCGGGCTGAAGCCGGACACGCTGTTCCTCTACGACCTGGAACTCGACCCCGCCTTCGAGCCGAAGAACACCGACGGCGAGGTCGAAACGTTCGAGCTGTGGCCGCTGGACCGCGTCGCCGAATCGGTGCGCACGACGACCGACTGGAAGTTCAACGTGAACCTCGTGGTCATCGACTTCCTGGTCCGTCACGGCTGGCTGACGCCGGAGGAGCCGGACTATCTGGAGATCGTGACCAGCCTGCGGCGCTGAGGCTCTACGCTCCGTCCGGAAACCCGGCCAGGGCGCGCACCTGCGCCGGGCTGTGGCCGGCCTCGCGCAGGGAGCGCAGCGTTTTGGCCTGATCGCGTTTGGCGAGCCGCTCGCCCCGCTCGTTCCGCAGCAGCCCGTGGTGGTGGTAGTCGGGCGGATCGTAGCCGAGCAGGGCCTGCAACAGCCGGTGCAGGTGGGTGGCGAAGAACAGGTCCTCGCCACGGGTCACCAGCGTGACGCCCTGGATGCGGTCGTCCACCGTGACGCCCAGATGGTAGCTGGTCGGCGTGTCCTTGCGGGCCAGCACCACGTCGCCGAGAAGTTCCGGGGTCGCCTCCTGCCAGCCCTTGGCGCGGTCGTGCCAGCGCAGCGGCCCGGTCAGCGCGCGGGCCTTCGCGACGTCGAGGCGCAGCGCGTAAGCGGCGCCCGACTCCATGCGTTCCCGCCGGACCGGCTCCGGCAGATTGCGGCAGGTGCCGGGATAGAGCGGCCCGTCCGGCCCGTGCGGGGCATGGCCGGCGCGGGCGATTTCCGCCGCGATGTCCTTGCGGGTGCAGAAGCAGGGATAGACGACGCCCATGGCCTGGAGCCGCTCCAGCGCGGCCCGGTGATCGTCCAGATGGTCCGACTGGCGGCGCACCGGCTGTTCCCAGCGCAGGCCCAGCCACGCCAGATCCTCGATCAGGTCGCGCTCGAACTCCGACCGGCAGCGGTTCGGGTCGATGTCCTCGATGCGCAGAAGAAAACGGCCGCCGGCGTCCATGGCGGCCCGCCAGCCGAACAGGGCGGAATGGGCGTGCCCGAGATGGAGATGGCCGGTCGGGCTCGGCGCGAAGCGGGTGACGACGTCGGTCATCCCGCTCTTATAACGGATCGGGTGAGGTTAGATGTAAGGATTGTCCTTGATCGGCTCGACCGGGATGTCCTCGCCTTCCAGATACATGGCCAGACGGCGGCGCAGTTCCTGGTCGAAGGCGTCGATGCGGCGCTGACGCTCGCGCTCCTCGCGTTCGGCGCGCTTTTCGGCAAGGCTGATGATCGTGGCGCTCATGGATGTTCCCCCTTGAATGCGAGCCCACCATCGCAGACCATGGTTAACGCGAAGTAACCATGCCGCCAAAAAACGCACCACCGCGCCGGGGAATGCGGCCCGGACTGCAAATGTCACAACGGGTGCCAGGGGGAGCGCCACCCCTTTTTGTGAGGATGTCCGCTCATCCGGAATGGTTACGGCTTGGTGAAGAATGCCGCAGTGCGGCCCGAGATGTTGAGTTTGCGGCACCAATCATCTATGTATCTGGTGTTCCGCCTCCCCATTCAGGGGGAGGCGGAACAGCCAGAAACGATACAGACCCAGAAACGACCCAGACTAGCAACGACCCAGACAAGGGAGTGGCCATTGGCTCCACCACCCGATCACTGTCCGGCTCTGGTGCTGAACGCGGATTTCCGTCCGCTCAGCTATTTCCCGCTGTCGCTCTGGTCCTGGCAGGAGGCGGTCAAGGCCGTGTTCTTGGACCGGGTGAACATCATCTCCGAATATGACCGCGTCGTCCGCTCTCCCAGTTTCGAGATCCGGTTGCCCAGCGTCATCTCGTTGAAAGAGTTCATTCCCGCGACGCGCCGGCCGGCCTTCACCCGCTTCAACGTGTTCCTGCGCGACCGCTTCACCTGCCAGTATTGCGGCCGGCCCTTCCCCACGCAGGAACTGACCTTCGACCACGTCATCCCCCGCTCGCGCGGCGGGCGCACCACCTGGGACAACGTCGTCACCTCCTGTTCGGCGTGCAATCTGGCGAAAGGGAACTGGCTGCCGCGCGCCTGCGGCATGATACCCCTCAGTCCCCCCTTCCAGCCGACCGCCTACGAGCTGCAAGAGAACGGACGTGCATTCCCGCCAAACTTCCTTCATGAAAGTTGGCGGGATTTTCTTTATTGGGACACCGAATTGGATCCCGTCTGAGCGGCACCAGGGAAAGCGGCAGGACCGATGGAAGACGAAGAGAACCCATGCGTCGGCATCTGCGTCATCGGCGAGGACGGCCGGTGCGAAGGCTGCGGGCGCACGGAGGACGAGATTTACGGCGTGCCGGCGGAGCCTGGGGCTCCGCCGGCGTAACGGCCGTCAGACCCGCGCGGCCAGCCAGATCGCGGCCTTGGTGCCGGCCTTGATGGCGGCGGACAGGACCGGATAGGCGGGCGCCTGCTCGGCGCCGTTGGCCAGACCGATGTCGCGGTGCTCCACCTCCTCCGCCTGGAACTTCAGGATCGCCGCCTTCAGCTCCGCCTCCTCGGGGCCGAGGTGCTTCATCTGCTCCTCGTAGTGGCCTTCGATGACCTCCTCGACCGCCACGGTGCAGGCCATCGCCGCGCGCTCGCCCAGGATCGCCGTGCCCGCGCCCAGCAGGAATCCGGCGGCGTGCCAGAAGGGCTGAAGCGCCGTGGGGCGCACCTTGCGGGCGTTCAGCTGCTTCTCGAAATACTGGAGATGCTCCAGCTCCTGGTCGGCCATGTGGCGCAGCATGCGGCCGTGCCGGCCCTTGCCCATGACGGCGATCTGGCCTTCGTAGATGCGCTTGGCCCCATATTCGCCGGCATGGTCCACGCGGACGATGCGGGCCAGCCGCTCCTCAGGAGTCGGGTCGCCGGGCAGGCGGCCGCGCGGCCTCTTCGTCGCCGGCCGAGCGGCGGCGGCAGCGGTGGTGGTGGCAGTATCGGGGCGTTCGTCGAGCGGGGTCATGAGAAGGTCCTGGATGCCGAGTTCCGAAGATAGGCGGCGCGCGCCGCCAGGAAGGCGAAGCCGGCCAGCGCCAGCGAGATCACCACGTTGTAGCCGGCCATGGACACGCCGAACAGCGACCAGGCCACCTCGTCGCAGCGGGTGACCGGCGCCGCCATGACCTGGGCGCGCAGTTGCTCCAGCGTCTGGGGCGCGCCGCCCGTGGCGCCGCAGGCCGAGGTGCCGGCCCACCAGTGCTGCTCCACCCCGACGTGGTAGGCGGCGATTCCGGCGCCGGCCAGCAGGGCGAATCCGCTCGCCACCAGCAGCGCGTCGCCCAACCCCTTCCACTGCCGGAACAGCAGCGTGACGACGGAAAAGGCCATCACCGCCCCATAGGGCACGCGCTGCCACAGGCACAGGATGCAGGGCTGGTAACCCAGCACGAACTGGAAGAACAGCGCCGCGGCCAGCACGCCGGCGCTGGCAAGCCCCAGGAAGGCAGCGGGGAAACGCGGGTCGTCGAGGGGAAAGCGATCCATCATGGGTCCGGAGATTAGCGCGCCAGCGGGAGGGTGACCATACGCCCGTTGCGAAGAGGGGCACAAAACACTTTGTCGAAACCCCGTTTCCCCTCTATATAGCGCGACACTGGCGTTGCGAGAGTGGCGGAGCTGACGTCCATCGCACGGCGGTCTGTTGGGGCGCACCGGGAATCCATTGTGCTTTAACACGTTAACGTGGTAAGGGAAGCATCGTCGAGGAACGCCCCGAAGGCGCTCCGTGCGCAAGAAGCGCGGAGCGAGGCGACGGGATCGGCGGCACAGTGCGGGCGTGGCGGAATTGGTAGACGCAGCGGACTCAAAATCCGCCGTCCTTACGGATATGTCGGTTCGAGTCCGACCGCCCGCACCATCTTCTCCGGCGTGATGCCATCCATCGGCTCAATCGCCCATTTCCTCCGCAGTTCTCCGCATTCGGTCAGCCTCCCCGGCTCAAGCCGGTTTTGGGCCATGCCGCCGCTTCGGGAATGACGGCCCATTGTTTTGATACATCGCCGCCCACACGGTCCAACTGGCCAAGGGCGGGACGGCGGCTCCCCTCGTCCCGGACGCGTCTCGATGGGGAGGCGATCCCAATCGGCGCCTTGGCGGCTCCGGCATCACCCTGGGCGAATGCGGTGATGCTTATCCGCAGTTCCCGATCAGCCGCCACCTCGGACTGAGGCTGGCCGAGCGGGGGTGTTGCGGTCGACGGCGGGGCGCCCCACCGCCGGGTCCAGGCCCACGCGTCGGAATTGGACAAGCGGCTGCGCAAGGCCTTGAGCAAACAGGCCGCCTGCCTTGCATGAAATAGTGCATCACCGAAGGCCACAACCCTATCAAACATAATCCTTGACGCTTCAATCGTGCCAACTGCATAGTAATTTCGACAACAAACACCAGATGCCCGATATGCGGTAAGTATATAAATCTAAAAATCAGAGCTTTTTTGCTGGCGCAGTTCTTTATTGGCGCCCGTCGTATTTGTGCGCCATTTTGTTTATTTCTTTATAAACGTTCCGTCTCGGGAGCAAGGACATGCAAGACGACCGTTTATTGTGCCTTCTCAGCAAAGCTCTGCGCTCTTCCCCATCATCACTCGACGTTCTGGAGTTGACTCGCGAAATAACAAATTTTTTTGGTTTTGATTATTACGCTGTTAGCATGATAGCGCCGGTTCCCATATCGAATTATACGTTCGAAGCGTTCTCTTGTTATTGCAGTAAGCCGCAAATAAAGAATTCATCCAAGGAAGACATAGTATTTGGACCCGCATACCACAAATCTCTGGAGGCTTTTCAACCTGTATTCTGGAATGGAGACATGGTTGAAAATCCCCCTCTTTTCCCGGAGGAATTCTGCTTATTTGAGCTTAGGCACGGATGGGCTCTTTCGACCCGGGACCCAGGTGGTGGCGCCAGCCTGATATGCCTTGCACGCAGCGAACACCCTGTTACCGAAGAAGAGCGCGCCTGCCGATGCGCGGGGTTCACCCTGACTGCGCAGGTCATACACAATGCCATGTTGAAATCCTGGCTCCCCGAAAAAATACCCGAGGCATCGTTGGGCATCACCTTCCGTGAGAAAGAGGTGTTGAGATGGGCCGCCGAGGGCAAAACATCCCATGAAACGGCGAAAATTATGGGCATATCCGAGAGAACCGTGAATTTTCACATCAACAACTCTGTTGCTAAACTCGGATCGACCAACAGAGTGCAAGCGGTTGTCAAAGCGGCAATGCTTGGAAAGCTCTCCGATACACCACCCCTCAGCCCAGCCGCATGCCAACGAGGCGCATGTGCGTCATGCATTTCGCCGCCCGCGCTGGCCGCGCCCGCTGACGAACGCTACCGCACGCCGCCAGCCTGACCCCCTGGCCTTCGCGGAGCGATACGCCAACTCCGGCTCCGCGCTCATCCGGGGCGCGGCCTCCCGCGGGACGCCAATCGCGCCGCCACTTTGCCGCGCCTCGCCAGCTCAAGGGCTTCCTGCTGACGAGGTCGCGGCGGGACATGGCGCCCTATACGGCCACCAGTCCTTTCTCATGCACCGTCAGGCATTCCTCGACCGCATGGTGGGCATCGGCGAACGCCCGCGAATAGGCACCGCTGGATGGCACGTAATGGTTGTAGTAGCTCGCGCCCTCGACGTTGGGTCCGAAAATCCAGATGGCCTTCGCCAAAGCGCCCGGCGCCCCCAGGGGATGGCTGAGCGCGTCGACGTCGACGCCGTCGAGACCATATGCGGCGCATCGCGGCCGGACGAACCCCGCCTGCCGGAGCGCCATCAGGAAGGGCGAGTCGGTGTTCGTGAGACCCGCGCTGGCAAGCCTGGCCCGAATGACGTGGTCGACGACTTGCGGCGATCCCGCATTCCCTCCGCCCGACAGGCTCAGCGTGCCGTCGGGGCCGGTGGAGATGACAGGGTCGATGCCGGGGTAGATCTCGGCAACCCCCGCGTCCAGGACGGCGAGCAGGTCTTCGTAGCGCTCCTTCTGCGGACCGGCCACAAGGCGGCAGACAAGCTGCGAAAAGGTGCCGTAGTAGTATTCGTGCGATGCCTCGTCGAGGCCGCGGAAGTCCACGATGCCGCGCAGGACGTCGCGCAGGTCCCGCCAGATCTCCAGGGCCGCCTTCACCGGGCTGGCCGCCAGCCCCTTCGCGCTTTCCGCAAGATCGCTGCGGATGAAGTCCTTCACCCACCGCACGTACTCCTCGCCGGTCAGGCCCTCGGGGCCGGCAAAGCGCAGGTGTTCGTCCGGCGAGAAGGCTCCGTAGCGTTCGGCCAGCCGGGCAAGCTCAGCGTCCAGCCGGCCGGTCTCCGCGGCGGCAACCAGCCGCCCGCGCGTCGAGGCGGCGGCATCGGCTCCGGAAAGGCCGGCGCTCACGATGTGGTAGGCGGCCTGCATTTCCTGCTTCAGCAGCGGCAGCACCACGTCTTTGAAGTCGAGCCGCCCGTCGGCGGTGCGCGCGCGCAGGGCGGCGATGGCCTGGGGCGTCAGCACCACCGGCTGATGCTTCCTGCGGTCCGGCGTGGTGTTCGGCCGGGTACAGAACGGCAGCCCCGTCCGGGAGAACAGGGTGATCTTCGGTTCCCGGCCGGACGGCACGTAGGTCTGCCTTCCGTCCCGCCATACGTGCCTGCCGCCGCGGCCCACCGTCAGGCTGGCCAGCACGTCCATGGAGGTGAGGCCGAAGCCGGCAAGGGCAACCCTCGATCCGGGGGCGACCTCGTCCAGGGTGGAGGGAAGCGGGTAGGGAATGGTGATTTCCTTCGGCGACGCCGCCGGTTCCGCCACCGGAAGGCGCCCGGTGTGGCCGAGGCAGACGAAAAGCCTGGCCACGGTCTCCTTCAGGCCGGATTCGCCGCACAGAACGAACGCTCCCGCTTCCTCCTCCGGAATCACGCCAACCGCCGTTTCGCGGTGGACGGTCAGCGCGACATTGGGCGGGACCGACGCGGTCAACGTCCGGTAGGTCCACAGCAGATACTCACCGAGCAGCCGTCGCGGCAGGAAATCCGTCTCGCGCACCGGTCGGCCGCCGGTCGCGCACGGCAACCCGTCTTCGCCGATGCGCACGCCTTGCCGGGCGCACCATTCGAAGAAGTTGGGACCCCGGCGTTCCTGCGGCGCACCGAGCGCCGCCGCGTCCGGGAAGTGCGAAAGCTGGCAGGCGACGGTGTTCAGCAGCAGGTAATCGGGCTGCTCCAGCCAATGCAGGCCCACGCCCGGCTCACCCGGTTCGAACACCACCACGCGGAACCGCCGGTCGGGCGTGTGCGCCGCCAGCGTCAGAATGCGCTCCAGCACCGTCAGGCCGCGCGACCCGAGGCCGACGATGCCGATGGCCAGCGGTTCCCGCGTTGCGTTCGGAGTAAATGTCGTCACCATCTGCGCATCTCCAGGAAGAAATTGGGAATCGGCACGGTCAGGTCCCGCCTGCGGGCCTCGTCGAAGACCCGTTTGCCCAGGGCGAGGTCGAGGACACCCAGGCCGAACGGCGAAAAGATCAGGGGTCGAGACCGGTCCACGGCGATCTCGCCGCGGATCAGGGCGGCGATCGGTCCGGCCACGAAGTCGCGGTTCCCGACCTTCTGCTCCGCCAGATGCAGCGAGGTTGCGGCCTTCAGGCAGTGGTCGACGTCGTCCACGACGTTGAAGGCGTCGAGCACCAGCTCGGGCGCGATGTCGCGCAGCGAGATGTTCAGGATGATCTGTCCGGGTGCGAAGCGCTCCGGCGGCAGGACGTAGGGCGTGGACACGTTGGTCGAAAAGACCACCATGGGCGACCACAGCGCCTCGCCAAGGCCGTCCAGAACCGTGACCGGGCCATCCGTGCGCGCCGCCGCGTAGGACTGGAACGCCGCCGCCGACGGTGGGTCGGGGTCGTGGACGTGGACGGCGCCGAAGCCCCAGCCGTCCGCCATGAACATGTCGAAGATCGCGCGCGCGATGACGCCGGCGCCGATGAAGGAGACCGCCGGCGCGGCGCGGCTGTGACCGTTCAGCCAGCCTGCCGCCAGAACGGCCGAGGCCGCCGTGCGCACGGCGCTGATCTGCGATCCCTCCAGGCAGGCGAAGGGATAGCCGGTCGTGCCGTCGTTCAGCACCAAGGTCGCCGACGCACGTTGCAGGCCGGAGTGGATGTTGCCGGGATAGCTGGCGATCCACTTGATCCCGCTGATGCCGCCGGCGCCGCCGATGCTCGCCGGCAGGGCGATGATGCGGTTGGCCGGGTTGTCGGGGAAGCGCAGGAAGTAGCTGTCGGGGTTGACGGTCCGTCCGTCGTGATGGGCGAGGTAGGCGTCGCGGATACAGGCGATGCTGTCCCCCGGCGCTTCGGACAGGATCGTTCGGATCGCCGTTCCGGGAACGACGCAGAACTCGAGCGGGCGCGGGATGTCGGTGGACCCTTTGGACACGGTGCCCTAACTCCTTTCGAATTCCAGTTGGTCGGAGAGGTGGCCACGGACGCCCTCGCTGAAATGCCGGCCGACCCACTCGTCGTCGTAGACGGTATCCAGGTAGCGCTCGCCGCTGTCCGGCGAGATGGCGACGACGACCGCGTCCCCAGGCAGCCGGTCGCGCCAGGCCAGCACGCCGGCCACGACGGTTCCGGTCGATCCGCCGCCGAGCAGTCCGTTGGTTCGCGCCAGATAGCGGCAGATCCTCACGGCGTCGGCCTCGGTGACCGCGTGCAGGCCGTGAACGCCTGCGGGGTCGAAGAGCGGCGGCCGCTGGCTCGCCCCCAGGCCGGGGAGGTAGCGCTTGCCCGCGGGCTGGCCGAACGTCACCGAACCGACGCTGTCCACGGCCACGATCCGCGTGTGCGGGCTGTGCTCGCGGAAATGCCGGAGGCAGCCCATGAGCGTTCCCGCCGTCCCGGTCCCGACGAACAGATAGTCCACGCGCTCGAACGCCTCGGTGATCGAGCGCGCCGTCATCCGCGCGTGGATGCCCGCGTTGTTGGGGTTTTCATACTGGTTGAGCCAGACGTACCGCCTGTCTCGCGCGATCAGGTCGCGGATGTAGGCGATCCGGGTTCCAAGATAGCCGCCGTTGCTGTCGTGCCGGTTCACGATGACGACGTCCGTTCCCAGGGCCCTCATGATCTTGATGCTGTGGGCCGAGGTGTTCGGGTCGACGACGCAGGTGAAGCTCCGGCCCTGCTCCGCACAGATCATGCTGAGCGCGACCCCGAGATTCCCCGAGGACGATTCGATGAGGATCGTGTCGTCGGCAACGAGGCCGCGCGCCGTCACGTCGTCGATCAGCCCGATGGCCGTCTTCAGCTTGATCGAGCCCGCCGGGTTCAGCCATTCAAGCTTCAGGTGGAAGTTCTTCAGGCCGAAACCGCGCAGCCTGAGAAACGTCCCGTCGTTGACGATGTCGGAAATTCTCTCGTACATGGCCCCTCCTTCGGGATCCTGGCGGGCGCGATCAGCCGGCCTGCCTTCCCTGCAGGGCGAGGATCGACGTCAAGATGCGCTCCGAACGCAGGGCCATCAGCGAGAACGACTGGCCGTCGCTGATGCCGTGCGTCCGTTCGGACAGGCCGTTCATGAAGATGTGGGCCAGCGCGTTCCCGGAGAGGCCGACCCGGTAGTTGCGGTCGATGGCGACGCCGCCGTCGGCGTCGAGCGCGAGCCAGGGCAGCAGCGTCGAGAACAGCGGCGGGATCAGCGGCTGGTCGTAGCCGGTGGCCAGCACGATGCCGTCGACCTCGAACGTCCGCTCCTCGCCGCTGAAGACGTCGCGCACGGTGACGGCGTAGCCGCCCGGCGTTCTGGTGACGGCCGCGACCTCGCTGTAGACGACCATCTTGAGCGTCTCGCGCCCCATGATCGCCTCCTCGTACACCAGCGAATACAGCTTCTGGCTCTCGTCCGGGTCGATGCCGGAATAGTTCGTCGCCTTGACGTCCGCGAACAGCCGCTTTCGGGCCGGCAGGTCGAGGCTGTGGAAGTAGTCCACCTGCTCGGGCGAGAAGATGAGGTTCGGGAAGTTGCCGAGCTGGGTGAGCTTGAAGCCGCTGGAGCGGTGCAGCGAGTGGACGCGGATATCGGGGCGCCGTTGCAGAAGGTCCGACGTCGCCTCGCTGGCGCTCTGGCCGGATCCGACGACCAGCCAGCGCTTCGGGAAGTCGCCGGCCAGCGCCGAGATGCGGCTGAGATACTCCGACGTGTGGAAGACGCGCGGGCCGAGATGGTCGTGGAACAGTGCCGGCACGCGCGGGCAGACGCCGGTCGACACGACGAGGTTTTTCGCGCGGACGATGCCGGAGCTGGTGACCACCTCGAAATGGGTCAACGCGCCGCCGGACAGGCCGGGCAGGATCTCCGTAACGTGTTCGTTGTAGCGCACGTGATGGGCGAGCTGCTTGGCCGTCCAGGCCACGTAGTCCGACCATTCCAGCCGGCTGGCGGGGCGGCCGAGCAGGCCGAAGCGGTGGAGCCGGCCTTTCTCCTTCAGGTACATGGCGAAGGAAAAGCGGCTGCGCGGGTTGCGCGGGGTGACCAGATCGCGGAAAACATGGTGGTTGATGTCGGTGTTCGGAAGGATCAGTTCCGGGTGCCAGGCCGTCTCTTCCGCCTTCTCCAGGAACAGCACCGACCCCACCGGGTTGCTGCCGCGCTCCTCGACCAGGTCCTCGATCACACAACCGAAGGAAATGGCCGCCGGACCAAATCCGATGCCCAGCACGTCCACGTCCATCGTCTTGCTGCCGATCTGCGCCATGATTTTCTCCGTACGTTCGAACTCACTGGGGATGGATGGCGGCGGCGCGCCCGGCCCCTGACGGCCCGCGCGCCGCCGGTGTCAGCCGGTCAGCAGCCGCGTCGGTTCCAGACGGCCGCCGCGCGGACGCCAGACGGCGTGCGGCTGGTTGCGGCATTCGCCGTTCGCGAACGAGACGTCGCCGAGGACGGTGGGAAAACAGCCGTTCCGCAGGCGCTCCGGGTGGTCGCCGCGGGTGCGGGAGAGCTGGGCCGCGATCGACAGGGCGGCGACGGTCTCCAGGAAATAAACCGCCGGCTCCTCGCCGAAGGACAGGCGGTGCGCGCCGGCGGCGGCCGTCGCCCCCTCGACCATCGAGGCCGCGGCGAATCCGATGACCACCAGTTCCCCCGGATCCGGCAACCCCGCGGTCAGCTCCGGCGCAACGGCGTCGTCGGTCAGGACGATGGGGCGCCTGTAGCCGTCCGCCCGCAGGCGGGCGAGGTGCCCGGCGCTCGCGCCGAGGCGTCCGGCGAAGACCGCGGCGTCCGCCGCCCACGGCCCCTCGGCCAGGGCCAGGCCAGCCGACGTCGCCTCGGTGCGGATCTCCTCGGCCAGAAGGCGGCCGTGCAGGCTCGTGTCCTCCTCGACCGAGATCCGCGTCCAGCCTTCGGCCCTGACGAAGCCGACCAGACGCCGCGCCAACAGGGCGTCCGAGGGGCAAAGGCGGAACGTGGCCGTGCGGCCGTGCGTCACCCGGCTGGCCGTCGATGCCGGCAGCAGCAGCGGAACCCCGTGGCGCTCGTACACGTCGGCGGCGGACAGCGCGGCGTCGGATGAGAAGTGTCCGATCACCAGATCGACACCGTCGCGGACGAAGCCTTCGGCGACCTCGACCGCCCGCGGGCCGGCGGCGCCGTCGTCGGCCAGGAGGAACCGCATCGCGGCGACCTCGGGCAGGCTGTTGATCGCCACCGCGATGCCGCGCAGGAACGTCCGCGCATGCGCCGTCCGGCGCGGGTCGAACAGCGCCGTCAGGCCGACCGTCAGCCGCTCATTGGCCATGCCCGGCCCCCGTGGGAACGGGTGCGGCGAGGCGCGGCAGACGAGCCGGGGTGAAGGCGGCCAGCGCGTCGTCCGCGGACGGCACGCGCCGTCCGAGGCGGCGGGCGATCTGCCGGGCGGCGTGGAAGGCGATGCCGGGCGCCAGCTTGTAGCCGATCCCGGCGAGGCCCGCGGCCACGTAGCAGGGACCGTCGTCCAGGAAGCCGATCACCGGCCGCCCATCCGGTGCGTACGAGTCCAGGCCGGGCAGCACGTCGAAGGTTGGCCCGTCCTCGCGGCGGCCGGTCATCGACGCCAGACGCCGCAGCGCGTCCGCCCGCTCGCCACCCGGCGGCGGCCCGAGATCGTCGGGCGTCGGGGCGGCGTGGCGGATCTGCGAACCGACATGCACCAGATTGCCGGACAGCGGAACCGCGAAGGTGGCGGCGGTCGTGTCGATCACCGGCATGATCAGCGGCTCCGACGCGAACAGCCGGACCAGGGGGATCGTCCGGGCAAAAAGGCCGAGCTGCGGCAGCAGCGCCGCGGTCCAGGCGCCGCCGGCGATGACCGCGGCCCGCGCGTGGACGGCTCCGGCCTCCTGGTCGAGCGTCAGCCGGACGCCCTCGCCTTCGGGGACGACGCGGCGGACCTTCGCGTTTTCCAGCACCGCGCCGCCACAACGCACCAGACGCGCCATGGACCGGACCGCGCCGCGGACGTCGCTCGGGCCGCCGCCCGCCTCGTACAGTGTCACCCGGTCGGGCCGGTGGTCGACGAAGCGGCTGATGTCCCGCACCTCACCGCCGGAGAGCAGGCGCAGCGAGTAGGCCGGCGAGGACAGGCGCCGCGCGGCTTCCCGCATCGCCTCCTCCTCGTCCGGCGCGGCCATGTAGACCACGCCGGTGCGGTTGATCGACGGGCCGAAGATCCGTCCGAACCCGGTGGTCTGCAAACATTCCTGCGAGAACGCCGCCAACCTCATGATCTCGGCGTCGGGATCATAGAGCCGGACGATGCCCTCGGAATAGCGGCTCGCCCCCTGGCCGCCGCAGCAGCCGG
>JAEZID010000558.1 GCA_023416195.1 Pseudomonadota bacterium
GCCTCCCCCAGCGCGCCGGACAGCCACGCGTCCCACGGCCCCAGCACCGCGCGCGGCAGGCCGTGGCCGACGAAATCGCCGCGCGCCGGCACCTTGCCGTGGAAGCCGACCGCGAAGCCGGGGCTCATAAATCGGGCCGTGGAGACGGCGAGGTCGGCTGGTTCAGCACCTCGACCACGCGGGCGGCCAGCGCCTCGTCCACCGGGATCGGCGCGAAGCCAACCTCGAACAGCGCGGCCAGATGGTCGCCCAGGGCCCGCCGCCGCCCCTCGTGCGCGGGGCCGGGCAAGGTGCGCTGCCAGTCGGCGGCCAGCCATTCCGCCAGGAAGGCCGGGTCCAGGGCTTCCTGCCCGCCGATCATCCGGTAGGCGCGCAAGGACAGCGTCAGCAGGTCGGGCCGTGCCCAGCCGGTGCGCAACTGCTCCTCCAGCCGCAGCACGACGCGTGACAGGAAGACGCTGCGCAGCGCCCGCCGGTACACGTCCACCGCCGGCCCGCCGATCCGTTCGCCCTGGTACAACCCGCCGGTCATGGCCAGGGGTGCCCAGCCCTCGCGCTCCAGCCAGCCGCCGGGCAGAGCGCGCAAGGCGTCCAGGGCCGGCAGAACGGCGGCGAAGTCGGTGTCGTCCACCCGCGTCAGCGAGCGCGGCGGAGTGTCGAGCGCCCGGATCTCTCGCTCCGCCTCATGGACGGCGGCCTCGGCGCGGGCGATCAGCGCGTCGTTCGCGCGGTGGCTGTTCAGCCAGAACAGGCCCAGCGCCAGCCCGGCCGCCACGGCGCCGCCCATGGCCAGGGCGCCGCGGCGCCGCCGCGCCCGCTCCAGCGCGCGGTCCACGCCGACGAGGTTCGCTTCGGGGAACACCACGTCGGGCAGCAGCCGTTCCAGGAAATAGGTCTGCGCCGGCGCCTCCACCGACGCCCCGCCCTGGGTGGCGCTGGTGAAGTAGACGCCGCGCAGCAGGGGCGCTTCCTCCTCCGCCTCCGCGGTGAAGGCGGTGTCCACCAGATCGGACAGGGCGGCCTCGAACTCGGCCATCTGCAAGGGGAAGGCGAAGGCGGCGTTGCGCCGCTGTATGTCCGGTTCCTGGTGCAGCCGTTCCAGCAGCCGCTCGTCGAGCCGGCGCAGCAGCGCCGCGAACTGCGCGTGGAAGGAACCGAGCGGGCCTTGCGCGCCCTCCTCCACCGGAAAGGTCATTCCCCAGATCTGCGCCCGCTCCGCCCGGTCCAGCGGGTCGAAGTAGGTGGCGAAGCCCTCCACCAGATCGGCCTTGGTGCACAGCAGATAGACCGGCACCCGCAGGCCCAGATGCCCGCGCAGCTCGCCCAGCCGCTGCCGGATGGTGATGGCGTGGCCGCGCCGCTCCTCTGCGCTCCACTCCGCGAGGTCGGCGAGGCTGATGGTGACCAGCACGCCGTTCACCGGCTGGCGCGGCCGATGCTCCTTCAGCAGGTCGAGCAGCCCGGACCACACCCGGCCGTCCACGGCGCGGCGGCTGTCCTGCGTGGTGTAGCGTCCGGCCGTGTCGATCAGCACCGCGTCGTCGGTGAACCACCAGTCGCAGTTGCGGGTGCCGCCCAGATTCTGCACCGGCATGCCGTCCACGCCGCCGCCCAGCGCCGCGCCCAGCCGCGCGTTGGCCAGCGCCGTCGTTTTGCCCGACCCCGGCGCGCCGATCACCAGATACCAGGGCAGCTGATAGAGATAGCGCCCGCCCCAGCGCGCCCCGAAGCGCTGAGTCTTCAGCCGACTGAGCACGGCGTCCAGCCGTTCCCGCACCGTGCCCAGCTCCTCCAGGGAGGCCTTCAGCTCCGGATCGCGGGCGGCGGCCAGCGCCTCGACCAGCCGGGCGTTGGCGGTGCGCTCCCGCCCGTCCTCGCGGCGGTTCAGCAGCAGCCACGCGGCCAGCGCCAGCAGCGTGGGCAGCGCGCGCATCCCGCTCCCCTCCGCCCCGGCCAGCGGCGCCAGCACCCAGCCGGCCAGCCCGACCGCCAGGGCAGCCACCAGCGTGGCGCCCCAGCGCAGGCGCGGCGTGACGGCCAAATCAGCCTTGGGCAGGCTTGTCTTCGGAGAGGGGCGACGCGCGCGCATGGACACCGGCCTATTGCGGGTAGAGCCGGACATCGATGCGCCGGTTGGCGCCCCGGTTGGCCGGCGTGCTGTTGGGGGCGAGCGGTTCACTGTCGCCGCGCCCTTCCGACGACAGGCGCGCCGGGCCGACGGTGCGCTCCAGTATCTTGCGCACGGCCAGCGCCCGCGCCTCGCTCAGGGCCTGCGCGTTGGGAAAGGGGCCGGTGCGCGGCGTCTGGTCGTCGGTATGGCCGACCACCACCACCTGCCCCGCCTCCGGTCCCAGCGCCTGACCGACGCGGTCCACCACCGCGCGGTAGCGCGCCTTGATGGCGTCGCTGCCGCTGGCGAACATGCCGGCGCCCTCGATGCGGATGACCAACGCGCCGTCGTCGCCGGCCAGGATCGCCACGGCGCCCGACCGGATCTCCGGCTGCAACAGGCTGCCGACGCGGGCGGCCAGCGCCGGCCCGGCGGCGGGCGGGGGCGGCGGGGCGAGGCGGGAAATCTCGATGGGCCGGTCGGGCAGCAGATCGCCCAGCCGTGCCACCACCGGCGCCGCCCGCTCGTTCAGGGAGGCCGACAACTGCACGAACAGCACGGCCAGCAGCGCCGCCGCGACCACCCCCACGGTCCAGGACGGCACGACGAGGCCCAGCGGCCGGAAGCTTTCGGCGATGCCGCGCCAGTGCGGGGACAGCGCCCGTTCCCGCTCCCCGCGCGCCCGGCGCAGCACGCGGTACAGCTCGTCCCGCAGATGGGCGAGGTCGTGCGCGCCACGCGGGCGGTCGCGGAACTTGCCCTCGAAGCCCAGCGACAGGCAGGCGTAGAACAGCTCCAGCTCCCGCCGGTGCAGGCGCGGGTCGCTCAGCATGGTGTCGAGCAGGTCGAAGAACTGGTCCGGCCCGCCGGCGTCGGGATCGATGGTCGCGACCAGCCCCTCGCGCACCCAGCGGCAGCGCGCCCCCCAGGGCGTCGCCCGGATCACGTCGTCCAGCGTGGCGCACAGCGCGAAGCGGGCGACGCGCACCTCCTCCCCCGGCAGGCCGGCGCCGGCCGCCTCGGCCTCGAACCGCCGCAGGTCGGCCAGGATGACGTTGCGCAGCCCCTCCGGATCCTCGTGCGTGACCCGGTCGCGCAGCCGCGAGGCGAGGTCGAGCAGCGGCCCCGCAGCACCCAGCAGCGGATTCACCGCCCCGCGCAGCCGGGCGGCCGGCAAATCGGCGCGGGCCAGATCGGCAATGGCCGGATGCGCGATGGCCGGATGGGGGCGCGGCTCCGCCCGCGACGCCGGACCGGCCGCCAGATAGGCGGGCACGGCGCGCAAGCCCGCCAACGCTTCCATCGGAACGCGCGCGGGTGTTCCACCGTCCTGCACGGCCGTCTCGCCGAAGCGCTCGTCCGTTCCCATAGCCCTTACCGCCGCTCTGCACCGTGAGTGAATGACCTTTTGCGGGTGCAGGTATAGCAGGCCCAGAAATCGGTCGTCACCGCCGATCCGCATTGCCACATTTTCCGTGCAGCACCATGACGAGCGCGTAGAACCATGCAGATCGACGAGGAAACGCGCGGCGGCGTCCTCATCCTCCGCCCCACCGGCCGCATCGACAGCGCCACCGCCCGCGCCTTCGAAGCCCGCCTGATCGCCGCCGTGGACCCCGGCCCGGCGGTGGTGGTCGTGGATTGCGGCGGGCTGACCCTGCTGACCTCGGCGGGCCTGCGCGCGCTGCTGAAGGCGGCCAAGCGCGCCAAGCCGGTGCGCAGCCGCATTCTGCTGGCCGCCATCCCCGCCCCGGCTCGCCACGTGTTCGACGTGAGCGGCTTCTCCTCGCTGTTCGAGACGCACGCCAGCACCGACGCCGCCCTGGCCGCGCTGGGTTAAGACTCCTTCGCATCTGCGGTAAAGGGTTTCGAAAGGGATTCCACCGTAAAAGGCTCTCTTCCGGCAAGGCACACCCGAAGGTGACGGGAGAAACGGGGAGCATGGTCGAGTCCACACGGCAATCCCCGTGGAGCGGCGACGGCGGTCGCGCGCCCGACCGGACGCAGGACGCGCTGCTTCAGGCGCTCTCCGGCATCCGCACGGGCATCGCCGTGTTCGACGCCGGGGCATGCCTGCACATCGCCACCCCCCGCTACGCGGAACTGTTCGCGGCGGACGCCGCCCGGCTGGCTCCCGGCACGCCTTACCGCGACATCCTCGCGCATCACGCCGCGACCGTGCTCGACCCGCTGGAAGCCCCAAGGATCGAGGCGCTGGCCGCCCGCCCCGTCCCGGCGGACGCGCCGCTGGCCGCGCCGCAGCTGTTCCAGAGCCGAACCGGCGGCTGGCTGGAGCTGGAGGAGCGCGCCGGCCAGGACGGCACCCTCATCTGCCTGTGGACCGACGTCACCCGCCGCCTGACGGCGGAAACGGCGGTGGTCCGCCTCCAGGCCCGGCTGCGCGACGCCATCCAGTCGCTGCCCGACGGCTTCGCCCTGTTCGATGCCGACGACCGGCTCGACCTGCACAACACGGCCTTTCTCGACCGCTATGGGCTGGAGCCGGACCTGTCCCTGGTCGGCGTGCCCTACCCCGACCTGCTGCGCCGCGCGCTGAATCACGGTCTGGTCGATCCGGGCTTCGCGGACGAGGGGGCGCGCGAATCCTGGATCCGCCTGACCACCGCCGGGCACCGCAACCCGCAGGGCCCGACCGAGATGCAGCTGAGCGACGGGCGCTGGATCCGCGTGTCGGAGACGCGCACCGAGGACGGCGGCGTGGTCGGCATCCACAGCGACATCACCGCCCTGAAGCGGCGCGAGGCCGAGCTGGCCCGGCGCACCGCCATGCTCGACGCCGTGACCCAGGCGGCCACCCGCATCATCGGCCAGGGCGACTGGCAGGACGGGACGGAGGAGCTTCTGCGCCGCCTCGGCCGCGCGCTGGAGGTGACGCACGCCGCCCTGTTCCAGGTGCACACCGTCAGCGACGACGGCGTCATGCAGGCCTGCCTTGCCGAATGGTCGGCCAATCCCGTCGCCGACGAGTCATCGAAGCCGATGGTGCGACGGGTGGCCCGGCTGGAGGAGGCGGACGGGGTCGGGCTGCTGCGCGACGGCTTTCCGGTGCACGGGCCGGGCGGGCGGCTCGCCGTGCCGATCCTGGTGGACGAGGGCTGGTGGGGCCACATCGCCTTCGACGGCGACGCCGGCCGCCACTGGAGCCCGCGCGAGGTGGAGGTCCTGAAGACCGCCGCCGCCCTGCTGGCCGGGGCCATCCAGCGCGCCCGGCTGGACGCCGAACTGCGCGGGAGCGAGGCGCGCAAGCAGGCCATCGTCGAATCGGCGCTCGACTGCGTGGTGACCGTGGACGCCTCGGGCCTGCTGGTGGAGTTCAACCCGGCCGCCGAAGCGACCTTCGGCTGGCGGCGGGGCGAGGCGGTGGGCCGGCGGATGGAAGACCTGCTGATCCCGCCCGACCAGCGCGCCGGCCACCAGACCGGCTTCGCCCGCTTCCTGGCCGGCGACGGCAGCGGCGGCGGCGGCATGGTCGGCCGCCGCGTCGAGGTCACGGCCATGCGCCGCGACGGCTCGACCTTTCCGGCCGAACTGTCCATCGCCCCGGCCCGCGTCGGGGACGAGCTGTTCTTCACCGCCTACCTGCGCGACATCACCGACCGCCGGGACGCCGAACGCGCGCTGCTGGACGCCAAGACCAGGGCCGAAGCGGCGGCCGAGGCGAAGAGCGCCTTCCTCGGCAACATGAGCCACGAGCTGCGCACGCCGCTGAACGCGATCATCGGCTTTTCCGAGATCCTGAAGAACCAGCTGCTCGGCCCCTTGGGCGAGCCGAAATACGCGGAGTTCGCCGCCGATATCCACGAGGGCGGCGCGCATCTGCTGAACATCATCAACGACGTGCTGGACATGGCCCGCATCGAGGCGGGCGAGCACCATCTGATGCGGGAGACCATCGACGTCGGCGCGGTGGTCCGCTCCTGCCTGCAAATGCTGCGCGACCGCGCCGCCAAGGGCGAGGTGGCGCTGATCGACGACACCGGCCCCCTGCCGGTCGGCCTGTACGCCGACCGCCGGGCGGTGATGAAGATCCTGCTAAACCTGCTGTCCAACGCCGTGAAGTTCACCCCGCCCGGCGGCCGGGCGCGGGTCACGGTCGGCCCGGACGAGACCGGTGCCGTGGTGCTGCGCGTCGAGGACACCGGCGTCGGCATCCCGCCCGACGCGCTGTCCCGCGTGTTCGAGCCGTTCCAGCAGGCCGATATGAACCTGAACCGCCAGCACGAGGGCGCCGGCCTCGGCCTGACCATCACCCGCGCGCTGGTCGAACTGCACGGCGGCAGCATCGCGCTGACCAGCACCCAGGGCCATGGCACCACCGTGACGGTCCGCTTTCCCCCGGCGTGACGGGTTGGCTAAGCGGGTTGGTCAACCCGCGAAACGGCTTAAAGCGAATTTTCATTCGCTTTAGATTTATATGGCCTCATGTGCCGGCCGGGCTTCGGCCGCATAGGCGGCCGGGACCGCCGTCGCGGTCCAAAGCGGATCGAAATCCGCTTTAACGCCTGTTATGCCCCCAGGTGAGCGCCGATGTTGCGGCCGTGACGCTGCTGCGTGAGGACGCCGGGCAGCGCGTGACGTGCAACGCATGGCGGCGGGCGTGGCGGCGGGGCGCGCGGTCGATCCCTCGGCCGCCCGCCCTTTCGTATTTTTCAGCTCTGGTATCGGATCACAGAGGCGCCGGCCCGCCGTCTCCTGGAAACCCCTCAGCGTGATCCGTCCGGCTCCTCCGGCTCAACCCGGCCCACAACCAATATGTGAGCCACGCCTGATTTTCTCTAAATTTTTTCGCATTTTCGGCGACAACACCCTTTACAAGGGTAAATTCTCGAACTTATCATCCGTTAACATATAGGGCGATGCAAACTGCGCAGCCAAGCGCGCCGCGTCCGACAAACAAGGCGAGACAGTTTTCGCCTTACAGGTGATCTGTTTTTTATCTTTCACAATCATACACACGAATGTTTTTGAGCCGCTCATGGCTGTGCTCGATTTTTTTGATGGTACGGAAACACTTCGGAAGAGCGGCAGCCGATCTTCGGGCGACTGACCGCGCCTACAGTTGCCAACGCCTTGCCAGGAGTAATTTGGCCACGGTTCCGTGCGCGCCAATGCTCGTGGTGATGTTGGTGACCGGGACCGTGACCGGCAGGGCGATGATCATGCCGGACATAAGCCATGACGACCTCTGCGGCCGACACGTTGCCATTGCAGGCCCGCTTACCGCCTGATTGTCCGTTTCACGTCGACAACCCACAATGAGGGAAACATGCCCTTACGAATCGAAACATATCAGGATAAGAACTTCCCACAAAACCCTGCCGTTATGTTCAACACAGGAACAGACATCCAGTTCGAATACGTCGACAAAGACAACGCGCCCGAAAATGTTCAGCAATACATATTTGGATTTCAGAATTTCGATCTTTCTTATGGGAACACAGATCGCAAAATTCAGTATGCCAGCGTCTTCCTGACCAACACGTACAGCACAGGCAATTTGATCAGCACCAATATCAACGCTCAGCTCCAAGACGACGATGGCAATCTGCTCGACCTTGGCTCGTCCGGAGCAAGGCTGGTGGGCATCGCCTGGACCGGCACCCCGCCGTCCAACAGCACGCTGCTGCGGACCCAGAGTTTCCCGACCGGCGGCTGCACGCCGGACCTTCCCCTGACGGGCACCAACCCGACGGTGCTCCAGGCGATCATGACCGGTTTCGACGTCAGCTACGGCAGCAGCGCCCAAGAGGTCCTGTCGCTGTCGCTGTCGCTGAACGCGACCTCCGCCGGCAGCCAAGCCACCATCGGCGGTTTCTTCTCCATGGCTGACGCCAGCGGCCATATCAGCTCCGAGGCCTCGCTCACCGCGGGGTTGCTGGCAAGCACCGGCCGTAGCCGCGGCTTCGTCGTGGTGTCCAGCACCATCATGACCCAGAACGGGCAGTTGCAATGGACCACGATCGATTTCAAAGGCGCCATAGCGGATGACCTCGGCGTCCCGGATCTCTCCGGGTACAGCACGGTTGCCCTGTCCGAGGTCGGCGCCGTGATCACCGGCTTCAGCATCGAATATCCGGGTGACGACTATGAGGTCCAGGCGATCTCCGTCGGCTGCTGGGATGAAAATCTTGTCATCCAGGGGACGACGGTCAGTGCGTACAACGTCGGGGCTTGGATGTACGACGACTCGGGTGACCTCCAGGCGGGCCAGAGTTCCGTCACCATGGCTTTCATCGCCACCTACACGGCGACGTGAAGCCCCTGACGGGTGCCGCGCCCTTTGCTCCATCATCCAGCGAAACGGTCCCATGACGAGCAGCGACCAGATTCCCGCCATCCAGACCTTCCAGTTCAATTCCAACGCAGCGGGGTCTGCGGCATCCAGTGTCAATCTGTTTCGCGGCGACGTGAACCTGACGGTTCCGCTGCTCGTCATGCCTGGGCGCGGCAACACCCCGGACCTCACGGTGCGGGTGTCGTTGCTGTACCAGAGCAACGTGAACCTGGACGCAAACACCTGGAACCTGGACGCGCCGACCGGCACGGTGGGGCTGGGCTGGACACTGGACACCAGCGTCATCGTGCTGACCGACCAGGGTGCGCCCACGCCCGGCGCGTGGAGCTACGCCTATAGCAGCGGCGGGGCGACCACCCCCCTGATCCGCGAACCCACGGCGCCCTTCCTGTTCTCGCTGCCCGGCGATCTCACCTCCAGCCTGACCGACGGCCAGCCGGTGCCGGCGGCCGTGGTGTCCGCCTTCGCCGATTTCGGCTTGCCGCTCGATTCCGGCGCTCTCCTCACGGCGCCGACCGGCGGCGGTGCCTGGACCGTCACCGACCGCTCGAACCAGCGGCTGTTCCAGCTTCAGCCCAACAGCGCGCAGGGCACGCTCGACGCCTATGAGGGCGGCGAAAGCTTCCAGCTCGAAAACTACCGGTTCTGGAGAATTCTCTATTACCCGATCTTCGAGCGGTGGCTGATCGTCGACGTGTCCGGCGCCATGCACTCCTATGGCGGGCTGGGAACGCCAAGCGACGGTTACCAGACCTCGACCGGCAACAGCATCGAATGGGGCGTGCGGTGGATCGATTCCAACGGCGTCGCCCTGTGGTCGGGGGCCAGCAGCCAGACCGCGCAGCAGATGCAATACGCCCGCGCCTGGCATCTCGCCACAGTCAGCAACCTGTGGGGCGACGCCGTCCGCTACGGCTACAACGAATGGCCCCGGCTCGACGGGCTGATCCCCAAGGCCGAACAGCTGGTGGGCGGCGATGGCGGGCTTCCATACACCAAGGCCTGCTACCTCACCAGCGTCACGGACGTGTTCGGCCGCAAGGCCGGCTTCGTCTATGCGGAGAAGATATGGGACGACAGCGCTCCGGGCGCGCCGCGCGAATACGCCGACCCGCACAAGGCAAAGCCCGACAACAGCGCCAACGCCTACCAGGACTGCTACGAGACCGAGTACCTGTCCTCGATCGCCGTCACCGATCGGGGTGGCGCCGCGATGTTCTCCATCACCCTGACCTACGCACCGCGGCCGGAGGCGCCGGGACCGGAGAGTGCCGTCGCCAACGTCACCGCGAACACCGGGACGCTGCTGGGCGACACCTGCAAGCGTTTCCTGACCGGCATCTCGATGGTGAACGCCGATGGCGACAGCCTGCCGGGCCACGGCTTCTCCTACTATCTCGACGCCTCGGCGCCGGGGGCCAGCCCTGGCGCCCTGCAATCGGTCACCGACCCGGCCGGCGCCGTTACCACGTACCGGTACACCTCGCAACGGATCCCGTCCTGCGACCGCACCCAGCTGGTCAACCCGCCGGCGGGCGAGTCCTGGTCGAACGCCACCCCGCGCCTGTGGTTCGGTCCGGACTACGCCGTCGTCACCTGGTGCCAGCCCACCACCGGCCTCCTGTCGCTGACCGTCTATTCCTGGTTCGGCAACTGGCAGAGCTGGGAGCTGCCCACCGGCCCCGAACTGCTCAGCGATGCCGACGGTCTTGCCATCGACAGCCTGAACGTGATCGCGGAGCAGAACTACGTCGCGCTGTGCATCAATGACGCGGCGTCCTGCAAGATTTTCCTGTTCGGCCGCAACGTCGCCCAGCCGAGCCAGTGGATTCCGGCCACCATCGGCTCCACGGTGACCGGGCAGAACAGCCCGACGCTGACCGACGCGCTGCTCAACGCGCCGACGCTCTTCGCCGGCGGCACCAACTTCCTGATCGCGGCCGCCCAGAACTGGAACGCCGACACCACCAGCTATCAGCGCCTCACCTGGCGCTGGACCACGCAGAGCTGGACGCAGGAAACCTTCTCCGCCGCCGCCTACAGCGCGATCGCGGCGCAGAACGAGTACTACACCGTCCTGAACCTGAGCACCGGCGTCTTCGACCTCTGTTATCTCGATCCGGCGTTGACGTGGTGCCAGGCGCCGAACAGCCTGACCTTGGCGACACCGTCCGACAACACCACCATCGCGCTGGCGTCCGGCCTGTCGCTGGTGGCGGTGTCGGAGTTGATCAGCTCCAACGCCAGTCTTCAGACCTACACGCTGCAAATCGTGCAGTGGAACGCCGCCTATTCGCTCTCTCTCGCCTACACCAGCACCTTCAACGATCCGGAACAGGCGGAGGGCATTCCCGGTCCCTGGGCGCCCGTTGTGATCGCCGACGATTTCGTCGCCTGCGCCGGCAATCTGGTGCGCTTCACCGGCACCGGTTGGGTCGGCAACACCAACCTGACCCAGGCCGTGTCAACCGCCGGCATCAGCACCTCGGCCCAACAGTTCGCCTACGGCCCGGACTACGCGGTGGCGGTGGTGACCGACACCACCGGCGTGGCCTCGCCGGTCGCCTTTGCACTCGGCTTCGACCCCAACGCCGACTGCGCCGCTTGGGACACGCAGGCCGCGTCGCCGACCGCCAGCCTGCCCCTGCCCGCGGCGGCCGGCAGCCTTGCCAGCTTCCCCAGCGGCGGCGCGACCGACTACCTGACGCTGGGCAACCTGCTCTACTACCGCGGGACCGCGACCGATTGGACAAACGTGGTCTCTTTGGCGACTCCGACCGACCTGGCCGCGCTGTACCAGCAGGCGACCGGCAATCAGGACACCGACGTCCTGCTGTCCATCGCCCTTGTCAACCAGGGACCGGACTTCCTGGCCTTCAGCGTCTACGACAGCACGCTCAACAGCACGACCGCGGTGGCGGTCGTGCTGTGCAACGGCCAGGTGCTCGGCCAGCCGATCCTGTTCCCCGGGCAAGCGCTGGGGCCGGTGATTCCGGGCGAGACGGGGATGAACGGCACGGCGCCCGGCGGGGCCGGCACCTTCGTGACCTATCCCTTCGGGGCGGACAGCGGCAACAGCGACTTCACCACCGCCACCTCCTTCACCCTGAACCGCTACGCCGGCGATGGGGTCAGCGGGCCGCTGACCCATTACACGGTTACCTCGGTCGCGGTGGATGACGGGCTGGGGGACTGCATCCCCACCACCCACGTCCCCGATCTGTCGACCGCCGCCTGCGATCCGACCGGACGGGTGTTCAAGTACTACACGGTGACCAGCTATCCGGGCTCGGCGGACGCCGGTTCCTCGCCCTTCGGCTCGGTGGTGAACACGTTCGTGAACGGCGTGCAGTCGGACGTCCCGTACTACACGATGCTCGACGGGATGCCGAACACGGTGACCACGCAGGATGCGTCGCAGACCGTGCTGTCGATGGTCGCCTACGGCTACCATGTGGCCACACAGCGGACCATCGACGCGCCGGACGGACAGAAGACCGTTTTCCTCAACGGCGGCGTCGTGCTGCAAACCCAGGAGCAACGCGTCCAGGACGGCGTCACGGCCGTCACCGACACCAGCTATCTGCCCGCCGGCCTGTCGGCCCCCTACACCGGCCAGCCGGTCAGCGTCAGCAAAACCGCCTATGGCGGCGCCGGCACGCAGGAGACCTTCGTCACCACCACCAGCTACGCCGCCGAGGTGGATGCCGTCAGCCGGGTCCTGCACATCCTGAGACCGGCCGTGCAGACGGTGGGCACCTGGATCCCGGACGGCGGCGGCACCGTGACCACCGGCATCCAGGCGACCAGCATCGCGCATTGGCCGTCGCCCGCCGGGAACGGCTTGGTCGTTCCGGCCCCGGAATGCGATTTCGTCTGGACCGGGGGCGGTGAGACGGCGTTTCCCTTCCTCACCTACCAGCAAGGACAGGCGCCCGCCGGCTGGGCCGCCAAGCACCGGGTGCTCGGTTACACCGCCCAGGGCAAAGTGCGGGAGACGGCCGACGGCAACGGCGTGGTCCACTCGATCCTCTACGGGACCGACAGCGTTCCGGTGGCGCAGGCCGTCAACGCCTCCATCATGAGCGGCCAGTGGGCTTATGCCGGGTTCGAGCCCTATGAGACGGCGTTGCCCGGCGTGACCGTCGTCGGCGGCACGGTGCTGAGCGGGGACGCCGCCGCCGGCACCGCCAGCCTCCGGCTTCCCGCCGGCGGCGAAGCGTCGCTGACGCTGACCGTGACGCCGGCCGCAACGGATGGCGGGCCGTATCTGCTCGGCTATTGGGTGAAGACGCCGGCCGGATACACGCCGGGCAACGGAACGGGCTGGACCGTCACGGTCACCGCCGGCGGCACGGCGCAGCCGCCCGTCACCACGGCCTTCCCGGCGACCAATGGCGTGTGGCGCTTCGCCACGCTGCCCGTCCCGCTGCCCATCCCGCTGCCGGCGTCCATCGATCCGCTGACCATCACCGCCGTCGCCGTCAACGCCGGCACCCAGGCGGTGCAGCTCGACGAGGTGCATCTGGCGCCGCTGGCGGCGGCGTTGCGGCTGACCAGCTATGATCCCGACTTCCGCCTTCCCATCGCCGAGAGCGACGGGGCCGGCCGCCGCACCCGCATCTTCTATGACCGTTTCCAGCGTCCGGTGGGCAAGACCGACGCGCTGGAACAGCCGTTCCACGTCATCGATCGCTTCCTGTCGCGCCAGGGGGCAAGCAGCGGCACCTTCCTGTGCTCCAGCCCCAACGCGCACATCGAGATACAGCCGGCCGGCGGCGGCACCTGGGAAAGCTTTCTGACCGGCAGCGCGTGGACCAGCCGCTGGAGCGCCGGCACCCCGTCGGCCTGGACCCTGAACCCCGGCGCATTGAGCTATGCCCCCGGCCAAGGCGACACGCTGACGTGGCAGGGGTGGCCCGACCCCGCGCCGGCCACCGCCGCCTTCCTGGTGGAAATGGTGCCCAGCGGCGCGCTGAACGGCAGCGTCGGCGTCACCTTCGGCGGCGGCTACACCATCGCCTTCGCCGCCAGCGGCGGCTACAGCTTCACCGACCCCACCGGCGGTCCGGTGCAGGACCCGCTCGGCACCCCGGCCACCATGGCGCGTCGCTGGCTGCTGGTGATGGGTCAGGGGGTCGTGCTGTTCTTCGGTGACGGCCAGCTTCTGTTCAGTGCCCAGGTCAGCGCCGCACCGGACGAGCCGCTTGCCCTGTCCACCGGTCCGAACGCCCTGACCCTGCGCAACCTCGCCATGCTGGCGCTGCCCCGCGTGGGCGTGGCCTTCAGCGATGCGGCGGGACGCCACCGGCAGATGCATCAGATGTTCGGCGTCGTCGGCGGCACGACCAGCGATGCCGAGGTGATGGCGGTCATCCCCGATGCGTTGAGCCGCACCGTAGCCACCACCAAGTCGGCGCCGGCCAGCTTCGGCAAGGACAGCGGCCTGCCGTTGCTGGTCTACCGCCCGAATTTCGTCCAGGCCCCGGCCTTCCTGGCGGCAACGGCATCCACCGGGCTGATGACCGGCGACGTGGCCGATTATTACAAGGGCCAGCTGGACGGTTCGGTGCCGCGCTCCGACGACCAGGGCTATCCCTACACCGGCACCCTGTTCCAGGGCCCGCTGGGACGGCCGCTGGAACGTGGACTGCCGGGGCTGGCGCTGGCCATCGCCAACATCGACGCCACCACACCGGCACAACGCCGGACCACGCAGTTCGCCTACTCGGCCAACGCCGGCAGTTCCTCCTTGCCGGCGGGGCAGTACCTTCAAACCACGGTGACCTCGCCGGTGAAGTCGCAGTTCTCGGGCCTGACCGACGTCGTCAACCGTCAGGTCTCCACCGCGCTGCTTGGGAAGGACGCGGCGCTGGCCCAGACGAGGGGAGCCGTCACCTACGCCGACGCCGGCGGCGACGCCGGGCCGTCGCTGTCCATGTCGCTCCCCAACGCGCTGACCTTGGGGCCGCAATCCGGCGATTCCAGCTACGTCGCGACGCTGGAGCAGGACACCGAGGGGAGGCTGACGGCCAGGACCGGACCGTCCACCGGCACCACCGCCTATCTTTACGACGGCTGCGGGCGAACCCGTTTCGTTCAGCCGCCGTTGGACAGCGGGGAGCTGGGCTACCAATACACCAAGTATGACGCGCTGGGCCGCCCGGTGGAGGAGGGCATCATCCCCGACGCCTGGGACGTTGCGACCCTCGCCCCCCTGGCGTTGGAAACCGGCTGGCCGACCCAGGACGTGGCGCGCACCGTCACCCGGAGTTACAGCTACGACGGCACGGGCGCCGATCCGACGCAGATCGGCCGCACCGTGTCGGTGACCACCACCAATCCGCCCCCGGCCGCGCTCAGCTCCGCCGTCGCCGTGACGACGACCGAGACCTTCACGTACGACGCCCTGGGGCGGTTGACCTCGGTCGCCCAGACGCTGTCCGGGGCGGTGGGCCAGAGCGGCGCCATCGGCTACGGCTACAACGTGCTGAACGAGCCGGTGCAGATCGTCTATCCGGAAGGATCGCCTTTGCCGCAAGTGCTCTACGCCTACGACGATCTCGGTCGGGTGGTGGGCATCGGCTCCTCCACGGCGACCCCCACGGACATCGCCGCCTACACCTACACGATCAACGGCGAGATCGAGACCGAGGTTCGCAACGAAGGCACGCTGACCGGCACCTACCAGTACACCTCCCCGGGCTGGTTGCAAACCTACACGGCCACCGTATCGACGGACGACTCCGCCTGCCTGACCATCGCATACGATTACAGGGGCGACGCGTCGGTGTCGCAGCGGACGGTCACCACCGCCTTTTCCGATACGCCGGCGGTGACGACGACCAACTACACCTATGACCCGCGCCGACAGCTCACGGCGGCCGTGGCGACCGGCGGGGGCGGCAACGAGTCGGTCGGGAGCTACGACCCGAACGGCAATATCTGGTCGGTCGCCGACGACGGTGGCACGACCTCGTTCACCCACCAGTCCGGCTCGGACCGGCTCAGCACGGTCACCCCGCCGGACGGCGATGCGCTGGCCTGCACCTATGACGCGCGCGGGAATCTGCTGGCGCTCGGCGGCGAGCGGGTGCTGGGCATGGACTTCGGCCTGGGCTTCACCGCCAGCGCGGTGACCGGCAGCACGGCGGTGCGGTTCGCCTATGGCGGCGCGAATCAGCGGGTGCTCAAGCAGGTGGGCACCGGCACACCCACCAACCTCGTCTATTTTGCCGGCCAAAGCCGAATCCCGCTGGCCACGGTCCAGGACGGGACCTGGACCGCCTTCGTCGTCGGTCCGACCGGGCTGGTGGCTGCGGTGTCGGACCAGATTTACTACCCGCTGGTGGACAGCAGCCGCACCGTTCTCGCGGTGCTCGATCAGAAGAACGCCCTGAAGACGCAGTATGCCTACCTGCCTTTCGGCAAGCCTTTCGCCGGAGCGGGAGCGACCAGCGATCCCATCGGCAACCGCTTCATGGGACAGGCCTACGACGCGGAAATCGGCCTCTACGACTTCCGCGCCCGCCTTTACGATCCGGTGCTGCGCCGTTTCTGCGGGCCGGACCCGGCGGGACAGTATGCCAGCCCGTATCTGTTCGTCGGCAACGACCCGATGTCGATGATCGATCCCAGCGGCACCGTTTCGGTGTGGGCGCAGATCGGCATCACCTTTGCGCTGATCGGCGTGACGGTGGCCGGTTTCCTGCTGACACCGGTGACCGGCGGCGCGTCGGACGGGGTTGCCGGCATGACCGACGCCGCCCTGTCCGGCGCCGGACGGGCGGAAATCGAGCTGACCACGATGGGCGGCAGTGACGCCGCCGTAGCGGACAGCAGCGAGAGCCTGGTAGCCGGGCAGGTGGGAAAGAGCGTCAGCAGCAGCACCGTCCTGCGGACGGCGCTTGCCTCGGCTCTCCAAGGGGTCGGGGAGAACGGTCTGATGTACGAGGGAAAGACCGTCTTCGGCCATGGGGAGTTCGACTTCAGGCAGTTGGGATTCTCGATGCTGAACGGGGCCGTCACGGGGGCGTTGACCGGCGGGGCGGGGGCCTTCATCCCGGACCTGTCGGCCAACAGCGTGATCAGCGGCATGTTGACGCGCGCGGCGATCCGCGGGGGGTTGGGTGGCATCGGCGACAGCCTCGGCACCGTGCTGACCGATCGCGAGAATGGCCAGAGAATAACGTTCCAGGGCCTTGCCGCCTCTTTCGGGATCGGCTTCGGCCTTGGGGCGACCTCGCAGTTCGGAAAGGATATTTGGACCCGCTGTGGCCCGGACGCCGCCATGGCGGCGGTTCGGCGTGTGGCGCGGTCGAGCGATCCGGCGATCAACCGGAGCCGGCAGGCTTGGGTTACAAACAGCGCCCGCAAGGCCATCACACTGATGGGCAAGGCCAAGGGGGCGGCGAAGTCGGACACGGCCCTCACCGTTTATGCGGTCAGCGGCGCGACGCTGATCATGACTTGGGTCGGCTACGGCGCCGAACACAACTGGGGATCGGGGCCAAGTTCGAGCTGAGTTGGTCCCCGCTTCCCAGACAGCTGGATAAGGTTGGTCCGCCCGACAGAAAGGGCGGCCCCGATGACGGGGAATCGGAAGCGGTATTCAGCGGAGTTCAAGGCAAAGGTGGCGCTGGAGGCGATCCGGGGCGATCTGACCGTTTCGCAGCTTGTGGCCAGGCACGGTGTGCAACACACGCCGATCAACGCCTGAACGCGGCAGGCCGTTGAAGGGATGGCGGCGGTGTTTTCGGACAAGGTGGAGGTGGTCGAGGCGTCGCACGCCGCCGAGGTCGAGACGCTGCACGCCAAGATTGGCCAGTTCGTGGTGGAGCGCGATAGTTTGCCCCAAAACCGCAAACCCGAACCGTTTCGCGCGGATAAACCCTTGAGATCATTGGAGCGGGTGAAGGGAATCGAACCCTCGTCGTAAGCTTGGGAAGCTTCTGCTCTACCATTGAGCTACACCCGCGCCGCCCCCTGTTTATAGGCGACGCTCACGCCGCTTTCAAGCGGTGCAAGCACGCCACAGGCGGGATTCTGCAACAGCCTGCCCCGAGGAGGCCGCGGCGGAAGAGACGGTGGCCGAGAACAGGCCGGACAGCGGGGCCGCCGTGCCAACGACCGGCGCGTTCTCCACCTTGCCGATCATGCCCGCGGCTCCGGCCAGAGCGCCCGGCACCAGTTCCAGGCCCAGAAGGCGGTCGAGATCGACCGGACCCGGCATCTGCATGCCCAGCGTCAGCCGGCGCGTGAAGCCAAACCGCTCGTAATAAGGCGCGTCGCCGACCAGGATCACCGCCTTGTGCCCCAGGGCCGCCGCCTTGTTCAGGCTCATGCGGATCAGCTTGCTGCCGAGACCGCCACCCTGAAGCCGCTCCGACACCGCGATGGGGCCGAGCAGCAGCGCCTGCACCGTGCCGCCGACGGTCACCGGCCAGAAACGGATGGTGCCTTCCAGGATTTCGTTGCCAAGCTCGTCGTGCTCGATGGCAACGAGGCTCAGTTCCGGGATCGGGTCCACGCCCTCGCGCAGCTTGTAGGCGGTCTTCTTGAACCGATCCGGACCGAAGGACCGGTCGAGCAGGGCTTTGATCGCGGCGGCGTGCCGCGACTCTTCGAGAGAGATGATCATGGATGGGGTCCTCCCGGCGGGAAGAAGGTGCTTGAAGAGCGGATCGCGCCGCCGCCGGGGGAGCGTCGCCGGCTAGTGCCGGCGGATACCCAGGACGTCCGCACGCGACCCAAGGACGGCCGCACCCGCGCACAGCGGGGCGAAGCAGCGTCGTCGGATGCGAATTTCGTGCGAACGAGACATGGGCCAGGCTCATTGGCCGTTGCTGGGACATCGGCATATATCACCGCTGGGCAGGGGGTTCAAGAGACCGAAATGCGCCCCAGCCCACGCCGGCGCGCATCGCCGAGCAATCCGACCGGGGTGTGTCCCACGCGCATCGCCTCAACCTTGGGAGCACGACGCCGGGCGTACCCGCAATCCCCCCGCCTCCCTCTGGACAGCCGCTTCCCCGCACCCCTATTCTTTGCAGGGGAGTGCCGCCATGTACACGAAAGTCACCCGCGCCATCCGCGTCACGGTCCAGCCGGTCTTTCTGGAAGAACAGTCGATGCCGGCCGAGAACCG
>JAEZID010000055.1 GCA_023416195.1 Pseudomonadota bacterium
CTGATCGGCTACCAGGGCGAGTTCCTGACCGACACGCGCGGCACCGGCATCATGAACCGGCTGTTCCACGGCTATGCCCCCTACAAGGGCACCATCGCCGGCCGGCGCACCGGCGTGCTGATCTCCAACAGCGACGGCACCGCCGTGGCCTACGCGCTGTGGAACCTGGAGGATCGCGGCCCGATGCTGATCGATCCGGGCGTTCCGGTCTATCAGGGCATGATCATCGGCGAGCACACCCGTGGCAATGACCTTGAGGTCAACGTCATCAAGGGCAAGCAGCTGACGAACATCCGCACCACCAGCAAGGACGAGGCGGTCCGCCTGACCCCGCCGATCCAGATGACCCTGGAAAAGGCGCTGTCCTACATCGGCGATGACGAGCTGGTGGAAGTGACGCCGAAGTCGATCCGCCTGCGCAAGCGCTACCTCGACCCGAACGAGCGCAAGCGCCACGCCCGCGCCGCCGAGGCGAGCTGAGAAGGAAAAGCGAGGGGCCTTCCCGGCCCCTCGCGCTCCCCGGCCAAGGCTCTCGGCGAAGCTGCGCTTCGCCTGTCGCCCTTCGGCAAGCGGAGCTTGCCTTGGGGGCCGGAAGGCCCTTGGAACCCTGGACTTGGCGGCTTATCCTTTTCCAAAAGGGAGGGAGCCATGGCGGGGCGTGAACACACTTACACCACAACCGTGACCTGGACCGGCAACCAGGGCACCGGAACATCGGGCTACAAGGCTTACAGCCGCGACCATGACATCACTGGCCCCGGCAAGCCGGTGATCCCCGGCACCTCCGACCCGGCCTTTCGCGGCGCCCCCTCCCGCTACAACCCCGAAGACATGCTCGTGGCCTCGCTCTCGGCGTGCCACATGCTGTGGTATCTGCACCTGTGCGGCACCCAGGGCATTGTCGTGACCGCCTATACCGACTCCGCCGCCGGGACCATGGCCGAGGACTCCAGCGGCGGCGGCCGCTTCACCGAAGTGATCCTGCGCCCCCAGGTAACCCTGGCTCCCGGCAGCGACCTCGCCAAGGCCGAAGCCCTGCACCACGACGCCCACGAGAAGTGCTTCATCGCCAATTCCGTGAATTTCCCAGTGCGGGTGGAAGCGTGGATCGCGGTGGATGCGTAGAAAAGGCCCCTCCCCCGAATCGGGAGAGGGGCCTTTTCTAATCTCTCAAGCTCTTCTTCTTGATCTCGGGCTTCTCGCCCAGCTCATCGAATTTTTCCTGCACCGGCTTGTCCGGGTTGCCGGACGCCCGGCCGGTTTCCTCGACGAGCTTGTCCTCGATCCGCTGGGCGCTTTCGGACGGAGCGTCGTCCTTGCGATCCCGGTCGCTTTCCGGGGTCATCGCCGGTCGCCCCGGATGAAGTCCTTCACCTTGCCGACGAACTTGTCGATCTTGCCCTCCGCCTTGTCGGCGCGGCCTTCGGCTTCCAGGTTCGGATCGTTGGTCAGATCGCCGGCCTGCTTCTTGATCTCGCCCTTCACTTCCTTCCCGGAACCCACGATGCGGTCGGTGTTCATGGCGGCATCTCCGTGATGGTTTTGCTCCTCGCTCCACACAACAGGGCAGGAACGCAAAACTCTCGGAGCCGCCTTCCCCGAATTCTCGCCCTATTTTTGGTTCAGCACCGCGCGGAGCCGCGCAACCAAAGCGTTCCGTTCCGACGCCTCGTACCGTTCCGCGAAGCCCGATCCCCACACCGGCCCCGGCCAGGCGGGATCCCCCTTGGTCCGCGCGATGACGTGGACGTGCAGTTGCGGTACCATGTTGCCGAGCGCCCCGACGTTGATCTTGTCCGGCCGGAACAGCCCTTCAAGGGCTTGAGACGCCAGGGAAATCTCGTCCATCAGCCGATGCTGCCCGGCCTGTGGCAGTTGGTGCATCTCGGTCAGGGCGGGCCGCGCCGGCACCAGGATCAGCCAGGGCCAGACCCGGTTGTCCATCAGCAGCACGCGGCACAGCCCAAGCTCGGCCACCGGCGCCGTGTCGGCCTCCAGACGCTCATGCAGATGGAACATGTTTACCCCCTGATGTGTCTTTCGCCTTCGGGAATAAACGCGGGGCGCATGTGTTTCCCGAAGCGCTGGTTGCGGGACGAAGAAAAGTGTATAAACTGCGCGACGATCTTTATTCGATCGGGCGGTGTTTTACAAAGACGTCCACCAGAGTCGGAAAGGTCGTTGCGCTCGGCCCCTGGCATGAGCCAATAAGGACCGGCGCGAGCGGTTTCGCGACGGGACGCACAGGTCCGGCAATCAGGGTGGTGCAGAGGTTTCGGTCCGAAGATGGCGTCGGGGCGGCGTGGCCGCCTGTGCGCCGTCGGCGGTGGTTGGCGGCAATCCGACCGGAACGGGAACGGCCGTTCCGGCGGCACGAAGTGCGGGAAAAAGAAAGACTGTCATGCGCAAGTCGGCGATTGCGGTTCTTCTTCTGGTGATCCTCGGCAACATCGGGGTTTGGGCGCTGTGGAACCGTCCGGTCGCGGAGCGGTCGTGGGGCGGCGCCATCGCCGGCGTCGGCTACACCCCCTTCCACCCGGACAAGAGCCCGTCCAAGGGCGACCGCGCCTCGCCCGAGAACATCGAGAAGGATCTCGCCGCCATCGAAAAGGCGGTGAAGGGCGTGCGCATCTATTCCACCACCGACGGCTCCGAGCAGACGGTGCCCATCGCGCGCAAGTACGGCCTGCCCGTCACCGCCGGCGCCTGGATCATGGGCAAGCCGGAGGTGGACGAGCCGGAGATCAACGGCCTCATCAAGCTGGCCCGCGACAACAACAACGTGCGCCGCGTGCTGGTCGGCAACGAGGCGATCCTGCGCGCCGACGTCACCGTCCCGCAGGCCATCGACTACATCAAGCGCGTGAAGAAGAAGGTCAACGTCCCGGTCTCCACCGCCGAGCCGTGGCACGTCTGGCTTGAGCATCCGGAACTGGTGGAGGCCGTGGACTTCATGGCCGTGCACCTGCTGCCCTACTGGGAAGGCCTGCCGGTCGACCAGGCGGTCGACTACGCCATGTTCCGCTACAACGAGCTGAAAACCAAATACCCGAACAAGCACATCCTGATCTCGGAAATCGGCTGGCCGGCGGACGGCCCGTGGCGCCGCGGCGCCGAGGCGTCCCAGGTCAACCAGGCGAAGTTCATCCGCAACTTCCTGAACGTCGCGGCGCAGAACAAGCTCGACTACTTCATCATGGAAGCCTTCGACCAGCCCTGGAAGCGGGAGATCGAAGGCACCGCCGGCACCAGCTGGGGCCTGTGGGACGCGTGGCGCAACCCGAAGTTCCCGATGATCGGCGGCGTGACCGAGGTGCGCAACTGGCCGACCATGTGCGCCATCTCCGTGGGCGTCGGCTTCCTGCCGCTGGTGTTCTTCCTGTGGCGGCGCGGCGGCGACCTGAAGTTCGGCGGCCAGCTGTTCTACGGCGCCCTGATCCAGGCCGTGGCCTCCGTCCTGGTCTTCTCCTTCACGGCGGCCAGCGCCGCCGGCCTCGCCACCACCACGGAAATCGCCTGGGGCCTGCTGCTGTTCTGCCAGCTCGTCCTGCTCGCCGTCATGCTGATCGACGGGCTTGAGCTGACCGAGGTCGTCTGGCAGGAGCGGTTCCGGCGCAAGTTCCAGCCCTGTTCGGCTGCCCCGCTGCCGACCGCGCCCAAGGTTTCCATCCATGTGCCCTGCTACAACGAGCCGCCGCACATGGTCATCCAGACGCTGGACGCGCTGGCCCGCCTCGACTACCCGAACTACGAAGTGCTGCTGCTCGACAACAACACCAAGGACCCGGCCGTCTGGCGCCCGGTGGAGCAGTACTGCAAGCAGTTGGGACCCAAGTTCCGTTTCTTCCACCTGGACAACTGGCCGGGCTTCAAGGCCGGCGCGCTGAACTTCGGCCTCGCCCAGACGGCGCCGGACGCGGAGCACATCGCGGTCATCGACAGCGACTATCAGGTGCATCCCGACTGGCTGAAGGCGACGATCCCGCACTTCGACCGGCCGGAGGTCGGCTTCGTGCAGTCGCCGCAGGACTACCGGGACTGGGACCAGGACCTGTTCCAGCGGATGATC